>JAGOHU010000097.1 GCA_017995975.1 Negativicutes bacterium | reverse complement strand
TTTGTGATGGGCATGCCCGGCTCTCAGCCTGCTTCACCAAAAGCGTTACTTTATTTATTCGATCATTTGCCCAAAGAATGTACTTGGGGCGTTACTATTATTGGAAAAGATCATGTAGCTCTTTCGACAATGGCATTGGCATTAGGTGGAAACGTTCGAGTTGGATTAGAGGATAATGTATTTCATGTGAAAGGTGAACTCGCAAGCAATTTAGGGCTTTTAAAACGAATGAAGAATATCGCCGCAGCCATGGGCAAAGAAATTGCGACACCAACTGAGGCGAGGGAAATATTGTCTCTAAAAAAATAGTAAGAAGGAGCTGAGAAAATGCGAGATAGTTTTATAAAATGGGGGATCACGATTGCAGTTGGGTTACTCATTTGGATGATTCCGATCCCAGCAGGGCTTAAACCTCAAGCGTGGATGTTATTTTCGATTTTTGTGGCGACCATTGTTGGCTTTATTTTACAACCGATTCCTATGGGGGCTATGGCCATTGTTAGTTTGACTTTTTGTGGCTTGATCAAGGTTGCCACGTTGGCCGAATTATTACAAGGATTTTCCAATACCACGATTTGGCTTATTGTGGCAGCTTTCCTGCTTTCGAGAGGGTTTGCCAAAACTGGGCTAGGGAAACGGATCGCTTTCTTGCTGATTCGTTCTTTCGGTGGTAGCTCTTTAAAGCTCGGCTTTGCAATTGTGGCAAGTGAGGCAATTTTTAGCCCAGCAACTCCCTCCAGTGCGGCGCGTGGTGGGGCAATTTTATTCCCAATTGTTCGCAGTTTAGCTAGTGCTTTTGACTCGGAGCCAGGACCTTCGGCGAATCGAATTGGTCGTTACTTGATGCAAGTAGGGTTTCAAGCCAACTCAAGCAGCGGTGCTTTGTTTTTGACTGCTATGGTAGCCAATCCGATGTGTATGGCTTTTGCTCAGCAAGCTTTTAACATCCAAGTGACTTGGATGCAATGGGCTCAGGCGGCAGTAGTGCCAGGTTTTTTAGCAATGATTGCAATACCTATTGTGTATTACTGGATTAGCCCACCAGAGCTAAAAGAAACGCCAGAAGCTCCAATACTTGCAAGAGAAGAGTTGGAGAAAATCGGTCCTATGAGTCTGGAAGAGAAGATTATGTGCTTTGTTTTCGTTTTGTGCATTGTTCTCTGGGCTACTTCGGGATATCATAAAATTAATGCCACTTTAGTGGCTTTGATTGGAGCTTCTGTGCTCCTGATCACCAAGACGATTACTTGGGAAGATGTGCTTAATGAAAAAGGAGCTTGGGATACTATGATCTGGATCGGAGTTCTGATTACCCTGGCTGGTCTGCTAACAAAAGTTGGATTGATTGCTTGGTTTAGCAAAGCAGTTATGGGATTATTGGGCGGTTTTCCGTGGCTCTATACTCTCATAATTTTATTGGCTATTTATTTATATAGTCATTACTTATTTGCTTCCTTGTCGGCTCATACGACAGCTCTTTATCCGGCCATGATCGCAGTAGCAGCCGCAGCTGGTGCTCCACCGATGATGGTTGCTCTCGTATTTGCTTTCTTCTCCAATTTTTGTGCGGGAATTACTCATTTTGGCAATGGAGTTGCACCGATTTACTTTGGCGCAGGTTATGTCAGTCAGGCGACTTGGTGGCGAAATGGCTTTATTATGTCTCTGGTTAATTACGGGATATGGGTCGGGATCGGTCTTGTTTGGTGGAAATTCATTGGTCTTTGGTAGAATTAGTTTGGTAAGGAGGTCTAGAATATGAGAATCAGTATGATCGGTTTGGGGCAGATGGGGAAGCCAATGGCTTATAATCTGGCAAAGAGGTATCCAAATTTATTGGTTAGTGATTTATCTGAGCTAGTGTTGTCCGAGTTTTCGTCGAAAGGGATAAAAACAAGTTGTGAGAATAGAGAAATTGCAGATTGTGATGTGCTTTTGCTTTGTTTACCTAATGAGAATGTGGTGAAAGCCACTTTGTTTGGCGAAAATGGGTTGATGCCATTTTTGAAATCTGGAGTGATTGTAGCAGACTTGAGCACAATTGATTATCATTCGGTGGGAGAGATTGCTGGGAAGTTGACCGAAAAAGGAATTTTGTTTATGGATGCACCGATCTCAGGGATGCAGAAAAAAGCCGAAGAGGGTACTTTGACCGTAATGTGTGGCGGGGAGGAATCTTTATTCACTTGTTTGCACCCAATCTTTGAGTGTATTGGAACGAATATTTTATTAATGGGCCCCTTGGGGAGTGGACAACTTACTAAGGCATTAAATAATACTCTGTTTGATATTAATGCGGCTGGAGTGGCTGAAATATTTCCATTAGGTGTAAAGCTCGGTTTGGATATTGAGAAATTTATGGAGGTCATCAATAATAGTAGCGGAAAAAGTTTTGCTTCCGAATTTTTCTTACCGAGAATTTTAAATCGAAATTTTTCCGAAGGGTATCCGATGAGCCATGCTTACAAAGATTTAGTAAGTAGTGGTGAATTGAGTATTCGGATGAATGTACCTCTTCCGGTCACTCATGCAGCCACTACCACTTATCAGATGGCTCTTTTGGAAGGATTGGGAGACCTGGATAAAGGGGCAATGATTCAAGTATTTGAGCGGTTATTAAAGATTACTTGTGAAAAGAAATAGAAAAATGCCTCTAGGTCGTAACGACTTAGAGGCATTTCAAATCTCACTTATTCTTTTGCTTTTTTAGTATTCATTAAGATAAAGAGTCCAATACAAACGGCAAAGAAAGAACCGGTCAGAATTCCAATCTTAGCATCGTTGAGTCGGTGAGCTAGATTACCAAAGGCTAGATTGGCTACGAAGAGGGACATAGTAAAGCCGATCCCTGCGAGGCAACCAGCACCGAAGAGGTGAGTCCAGGTGATATCTTTGGCAATTCGGATCAATCCGAGCTTGCTGGTGACGAAGCAAGTAGTGAAGATGCCGATTGGTTTTCCTACAACTAGACCAAAGGCCACACCCAGGGTGACTGGGTCTGCAAGGGCAGTGGTGATGGTAGAGGTATCGACTCGGATGCCAGCATTGCAAAGGGTGAAGAGGGGAACGATGAGGAAAGAGACCCAAAGATGGATAATTCTTTCTAAGGCTCGTAGTGGAGATTCCACATAGGTACAGTAATTTTGTAGGTCTTGAACAGCCGAAACACTTTCGGGCTGTACTAAGGAGTAATAAGGACCTGCATTGTCATGATAAATAATTTTTTCGGACCCATCGGGAAGTTGGACCACATCGTACTCATCCCCATTGGCAAGATTGGCATACTCATAACGAGAAATGCTTTTTCTAGCTACATGAATAAAGTCGCGTTCTGAGATATAAGCTTTAAAGGGGACGGTCATTGCAGCCAGAACTCCTGCAAGAGTTGCATGGATCCCTGACTGGAATACAAAAATCCATAAAAGAAAAGAGAGGAATCCATAAAAGAGAAGGCTTCGAATTTCTAAACGATTTCCTAGGAATAAGAGAGCTAAAATAGTGACAGCTCCAAGCACAGGCAGCACTTGGATCGAGCCACCATAGAAGAGAGCAATGATGACAATGGCACCGATATCGTCAGCAATTGCAAGAGCCGTGAGGAATACTTTTAAGGATAGAGGGACACGGGAGCCTAGGAGGGAAAGGGCTCCCATAGCAAAGGCAATATCAGTGGCTGTCGGAATTGCCCAGCCTTTTGCGTAAGGTGTGCCTAAATTGAAACATAAGTAAACCAGTGCAGGAGCTGCCATTCCGCCAATGGCGGCTACGATGGGGAGAATTGCTTCTTCTCGGTTGGAAAGCTCGCCGGCCAAAAATTCTCTTTTGATTTCTAGACCCACTAAAAAGAAAAATATGGTCATCAGCCCATCATTGACCCAGTGGGACAACCCATAGGTTACCAGGGTGGAACCAAATCCGAAACTGATGGGATAATGGAGAAAATCTTCGTATAATTTATACCAAGGTGAATTGGCCCAACCTAAAGCAATGATAATAAATAGAATCATAATAAGTCCAGCAGAAGTACTTTGATGAATGAAATGCTCAATGGGAGCTAGAAATTTCTCGATTTTTGTAGGCGCCACTCGATGGGTGTCTGTCAAATTTGCCATAGTAAAGCCTCCTGAGATCAGATTTGAAATTATTTAAGGGAGTGTCTTGGGTGAGCCGAAGAGACGAAGTCAGTCTGATCGTAACAACAAAACTTTCTTAAATAAAAAACTCTCACCTTATATGATAAGTAAAAAAGCGTAATAATTCAATGGAAAGCGAAATAAATAATTATTCTCTTTGTAAAAAAAAGGGTTTTTGTATTGAAAGAAGAACATTTTATAGTTGACGGTACCTTTAAAAATTTAAAAAAGAGAAGAGGAGACAATATGAAAAAACAGATTTCTATTGAAGAAGCAATTGGTAAAATTGAAGATGGCATGTCTGTAATGATTGGTGGATTTTTAGCGACTGGCACACCAATGGGTCTTGTAGATGCTCTAGTGGCTAAAGGAACCAAAAACCTTACATTGGTGAATAATGATTCAGGATTTCCTGACCAAGGTGTTGGGAAATTGGTAGTAAATAATCAATTGAAAAAAGTGATTGCCTCCCATATTGGAACCAATCCCGAGACAGGTAAAAAAATGCACTCTGGCGAAATTGAAGTTGAATTGGTTCCTCAAGGGACTTTGGCTGAAAGAATCCGTGCAGGTGGATCAGGGCTCGGAGGGATTTTGACTCCTACAGGAGTTGGGACGGTGGTAGAAGAAGGAAAACAAAAAATTACTTTGCAAGGGAAAGAGTATTTACTTGAAGTGGCCTTGCATGCAGATGTTGCATTGATTCAAGCAGAGATCGCAGATGAAAAAGGAAATTTGATTTTTGATAAAGCTGCTCGAAATTTTAATCCTTTGATGGCAATGGCTGCTGATATTGTGATTGTAGAAGCAAAACAAATTGTCCCAGTAGGCCATATTGATCCGAATTTCGTGATGATACCTGGGGAAGTTGTCGACTTTATTGTGAAGGGAGAATAGTGAAATGAGAGAAAGAATTGCGAAGCGGGTGGCAAAAGAATTTTCAAATGGAGATGTGGTAAATTTAGGTATTGGGTTGCCCACATTGGTGGCGAATTATATCCCAGAAAATATTTCAATTACTCTTCAATCAGAAAATGGTTTCTTGGGAATCGGGCCAGCTCCAAAAGCAGGGGAAGAAATTCCAAATTTAGTAAATGCCGGAGGACAACCGGTATCCATTTTACCTGGAGGAGCATTTTTCGATAGTGCTTTTTCTTTCGCTTTGATCCGGGGTGGTCATGTGGCAGCGACTGTACTTGGGGCACTCCAAGTGGATGAAGAAGGAAATCTTGCGAACTGGATGGTGCCTGGTAAAATGGTTCCCGGTATGGGTGGGGCCATGGATCTGGTTGCAGGAGCTCGCAAAGTGATTGTGGCGATGGAGCATACCTCTAAAGGAGAAATTAAAATCCTCAAAAAATGTAATCTTCCTTTGACAGCTCAAAAAGAAGTTGATTTGATTATTACAGAAAAAGGAGTGATCCAGGTGACTCCGGAAGGTCTGGTCTTGATCGAAATTGCACCGGATACCACTGTGGAGGAAGTGCAACAATTGACTGAGCCTACTTTGATTATCTCTAAAGAGTTAAAGACTATGGAATAAGTAATAGATAAAGGGGAGGAATGTAGTTTGTTTAGAAAAATTACTGAAATTTTTGTTACCATTGTGCAACGTTATTTGCCAGATCCATTTATTTTTGCAATTTTATTAACCTTTGGTGTGTTTGGAATGGGTATTTTTATGGTAGGAGAATCACCTTTGAGAATGGTGACTCATTGGAGTACTGGCTTGTGGAGCTTATTAGGTTTTACTACTCAGATGGCAATGATTTTAGTGACCGGTCATGCTTTGGCCTTGAGTTCGCCGATTAAGAAAACCTTGTCTCGAATGGCGGATGTGCCGAAAACTCCAAAAGGAGCGATTGTAGCAGTGACATTTGTGGCCACTGTGGCTTGCTATTTAAATTGGGGATTTGGGTTAGTGGTAGGTGCTTTATATGCAAAAGAACTAGCTCGAAAAATTCCAAAGGTCGATTACCGTTTGCTCATTGCTTCAGGCTATACAGGCTTTGTGATCTGGCATGCTGGCTTCTCAGGGTCGATCCCATTGTTGGTGGCATCGGGAGGTCCGGATGTGGTAAAAGCAACTGCCGGGGTGGTTAAGGGTCTGATTCCGATCCAAGAGACCTTGTTTGCCCCAGTGACTTTGGTGCCGGTTTTGGTTATTTTGTTTACTATGCCTTTCTTGAACAGTGCAATGCACCCAACTCCAGAGAAAACGATCTCGATTGATCCAGAGCTATTGAAAGATGAGTTGCCCGAAATATCTACTAAAAATGATACAGTGGCTGACAAATTGGAAAATAGTTGGTTTATTTCAGCACTTGTTTCTTTATTAGGCTTTACTATTATAATTATTTACTTTGCAGGCTTGAGAATTTCCATTTTGAATTTGAAGGTAGTGATTGGAATTTTTCT
>JAGOHU010000096.1 GCA_017995975.1 Negativicutes bacterium | reverse complement strand
CTATGTGGAGCCTTTAAAAGAGGCGGGTGTAGAAATGCTTACATTTCACATTGAAACAGTCACTCATGCTCATCGTTTAGTCGAACAAATTAAAAATGCTGGAATGCAGGCTGGGATTGTATTAAACCCGGGCACTTCGTTATCCTTAATTGATGAAATTTTACCCTGTATTGATATGGTCTTGCTCATGAGTGTTAATCCTGGTTTTGGAGGACAAAAATTTATTCCTGCCAGTGTAGAAAAAGTTCGTCGATTAAAGCAAATGATTATAGAGCGAAACTTACAAACTCTGATCCAAGTTGATGGTGGAGTTGGTGCAGAAAATGGTGCTGTAGTGATTGAAGCTGGAGCAGATGTTTTGGTTGCTGGTTCGGCTGTTTTTGGTGCACCCAACCGGAAAGAGGCTATCGCTAAAATTCGTGGTTGAAAAAGAGTATTAATTATGGTAATCTCAATGTAACAACTAAATAATAAATATGTCTTTGGGGCAAGGTGAGGAAAGAAATTTCCTATTCCTGACCGGCGGTGATAGTCCGCGAGCCATTTGGCTGATTCAGTGAAATTCTGAGACCGACAGTATAGTCTGGATGATAAAAGACAGCCAATATAGAAGTGGCTTCTGTATTGTGTTTTTGAGTCATTAAGTCCCCCCAAAAGGGGACTTTTTTTATTGCCTAGGAATAGGAGGGAATTTAAATTGGATAACACTAGATACATGGAGCGGGCGATCGAACTTTCTTTAACTAGCTGGGGAAATGTTTCACCCAATCCTTATGTAGGTGCTGTAATTGTGAAAGATGACAAGATCGTTGGAGAGGGCTGGCATCATCAAGCAGGCCAACCTCATGCGGAAATTGAAGCTCTAAAAGTAGCTGGAGAAGCAGCCAAAGGAAGTACCTTGTATGTTTCGCTAGAACCTTGTTGTCATCATGGAAAAACACCACCTTGTACAGAAGCGATCATCAAAAGCGGCATAACAAAAGTTGTTTATGCAGTTGATGATGCAAATCCATTGGTTGCTGGAAAAAGTAAAAAAATACTAGAAGATGCTGGAATAGAAGTTATTTCGGGAGTCTTGGAGAAAATAGCCAGAGAAGTAAATGAAATCTTCTTTTTCAACCAAGAAAGAAAGATGCCTTTTGTGGCTCTAAAAGCTGCAACCAGTTTGGATGGAAAAATGGCAACTTCGACCAGAGATTCGAAATGGATTACTGGAGAGAAAGCCCGCGAAAAAGCACATGAATTGCGAGCCGCCTATGATGCCATATTAATCGGTTCGGGAACTTTAAATTATGATGACCCAGAATTGACTGTGCGAAATGGTAAATACAAAGGAAAGAATCCAATAAGGATTGTTGTGGCAGGTCAAGCACTCTCTCTTGATTTATCCGCTCAAATTTTTGAAACTGAAAAAGCGCCAACTTGGCTAATTCATTCTTTTAAAGAAATTCCTACAGAGTGGGAGAGGCTTGAAAATCAGGGTGTTAAATTGATTTTCGTCGAATCAGATCATGGCAAGGTTGATTTAAAGAAAATGCTTAAAAGTTTATGGGATATGGGGATTAAAAGTCTATTTATCGAAGGCGGGCCAAAGATTCATGGGGAATTCTTGGATAAGCGGTTGGTACAACGACTTTATTTATTTCAAGCCCCGCTTTTGATTGGTGGCGAAAAAGCTCCGACCATCTGGGATGGGATTGGGAGTAATAAAGTTCAAGACGGGATTAAAATTGAAGAGTTAAAAATGGATATCTGTGGAAAAGACATACTCGTTACTGGACGTTTGATCGGGGAGGTGTAGACGCGATGTTTACAGGATTAGTCGAAGAAGTTGGCAAAATTCAATCGATAAAGAAAAGTTCTATTTTTGGAGAAATTACAATTCAAGCCAATGTGGTTTTAGAGGGCATCAAATTAGGTGATAGTATTGCAGTAAATGGAATTTGTTTAACAACCATTCGGTTTGATAACAAACAATTTACTGTCCAAGTCATGAAGGAAACTCTCGAAAAAACTTCACTGGCCTTTTTAAATACCGGAATGCCAGTAAATCTTGAACGGGCTTTACTCCCTACAACACGACTAGGAGGACATTTTGTTAGTGGACATGTGGATGGCCTAGGGAAGCTGGAGAAAATAACCTCTGAAGGGCCAGCTAAGATATTATATTTTTCTGTACCTAATGAAATGACTCGCTTTATGGTTCCGAAAGGATCCATCACGATTGATGGAGTTAGCTTGACTTTGATTGATGTGGGGAGCCAACACTTTACAGTAGGAATTATTCCTCATACTCAAGGCGCCAGTACACTGGCCAGCTTTAAAAGTGGTGATCAAGTAAATATTGAAACTGATATACTCGGAAAATATTGCAGTAAATTATTAAATTTTGGAAAAGAAGATAAAAAGAAAGATTCTCTTTTAGCTCAATTGACTGAAATGGGATTTTAAGGGGAGATAAAAATGAAAGAAAGCATATTCTCAAGTGTCGAAGCAGTACTCGAAGATATTGCTGCTGGAAAGATGGTTATTCTTTTAGATGATGAAGACCGAGAAAATGAAGGCGACTTAGTGATGGCAGCCCAATTTGCTACTCCAGAAGCTGTGAATTTTATGATCACTCATGCCCGTGGCTTACTCTGTGTACCGATGCTGGCCGAAAAGGCAGAGAAGCTTGGATTGACACCGATGATTAGCAGCAATACAGACCCAAATGGGACTGCTTTTACGATTTCGGTGGATGCAATTGAGTCTACCACGGGTATTTCGGCTTTTGAACGATCAAATACAGTTTGCAAATTAGCAAATCCTAAAAGTGCAAAAGAGGATTTTTGGCACCCAGGTCATATTTTTCCTTTAGTTGCAAAAGAAAAGGGCGTTGTAGAACGCTGTGGGCATACCGAAGCATCAGTAGATTTGGCCAGATGGGCTGGGCTTGAACCAGTTGGGGCAATTTGCGAGATCATCAATGAAGATGGTTCGATGGCTCGACTTCCGGAACTTGTGGCTTTTTCTCAGAAGCATGGGATGAAGGTTCTAACTATTGCAGAAATGGTTCGATGGAAAAAAGAGAAAGACTCAGAAATCGAACCGATCTCTCGGGCTGAACTTCCTACAAAATACGGGGATTTTACAATGCTTGCCTATGAAAATGGCTCGGGGGAACCAGAAGTTGCAATTGTAAAAGGGGATGTGGCAGGAAGAGAAGATGTACTTGTTCGTCTTCATTCTGAGTGCTTGACTGGTGATGTTTTTGGTTCTTATCGTTGTGACTGCGGTGAACAACTGGCAGAGGCTTTAAAAAAGATCGAAGAAAAAGGCGAAGGCATTGTTTTATACTTACGACAAGAGGGACGCGGGATTGGATTGGCCAACAAACTCAAAGCTTATGCTCTCCAAGAACAAGGCCATGATACAGTAGAAGCGAATCATTTACTAGGTTTTCCAACGGATTTGCGCGACTTTTCAGTTGGGGCTAAGATTCTCAAATCTCTCGGTGTAAAATCAATCCAATTAATGACGAACAATCCTGAAAAAATTACAGAACTTGAAAAATTTGGTATTACTGTTTCTAACCGGATTCCAGCTAGCACTGAAGTCCATGACCATAGTAAAAAATATATCCAAACGAAGGTAGATAAACTGGGGCATTTATTTTAAAGAAGGAGTGGAAATAATGAGAAATATTGAAGGAAAACTTATTACGACGGGTGGGAAATTTGCGATTGTAAACGGGAGATTTAACAGTCTGATTACAAAACAATTATTTGAAGGTGCGCTAGATGGTCTGAGACGGCACGGGGCAGAAGAAGATGACATTACGATTACTTGGGTCCCAGGGGCTTTTGAAATGCCTTTGATAGCTCAAAAGCTGGCGGAAAGTGGAAAATACGACGCAATCATTTGTTTGGGTGCAGTGATTCGTGGTAGCACACCTCATTTTGATTATGTGTGCGCTGAAGCTTCAAAAGGAATTGCACAGATTGGATTGAAAACAGGGATTCCTGTTATTTTTGGAGTATTAACTACAGACACAATCGAACAAGCGATCGAACGAGCCGGTACCAAAGCTGGTAATAAAGGTTATGATGCGGCTGTTACTGCAATTGAGATGGTAAGTCTGCTGAAGCAAATTTAAGGGAGTGAACTTGGTGGGAGATTATTTAATTCGAGGATACAATTCGGAAGTACGTGTGGTCGTTGTGACTTGCAAAGATGCAGTAAATGAAGCGAGAGAACGTCATCAATGTAGTGCTACTGCTATTTCTGCTTTAGGACGTTTGATGGCTGGCGGACTACTTTTGGCAACAAATTTAAAAGAAGAAAAAGAAGCTTTATCACTTAAGATATCTTGTGATGGGCCTCTAGAAGGAATTGTAGTTGATGCTTCACCAACTGGCGGAGTACGAGGTTATGTAAAGAATTCGACTGTAGATATTGTTGGAAGTGATGGGGTATCGAATAGTAAAGAAGCAATTGGTAATGGGACTCTCACCGTGACTCGCTTTTTAAGTAATGGTGAGACTTTTGGGGGAACGACTCCGCTTATTAGTGGAGAAATTGCTTCCGATCTGACTCATTATTTGCTTAGTTCGGAGCAAATCCCTTCCTTAATGTCTTTAGGTGTTTTGGTAAATCTTGATTTATCGATTGGGTCTGCTGGAGGGATATTTATTCAAGCACTACCTGGTGCGAGTGATGAAACTTTGGCTGAAATTGAAAATATGATTTTTGCCTTGCCACCGATTAGCCAAATGCTTTCAGAAGGAAATACACCAGAGGAAGTGATTCAGCTTATTTTTGGCAGACTTCCTTTTGAGATGGGCGAGCCTCAGACGGTCGGATTTTATTGCGGTTGTAGCCGAGATCGAATGAAAGAAAGTTTGATTACTCTTGGAAAAGCAGAGTTGGAGGAAATGGCCAAGGACGAGGAAGAAATTGAGTTGATTTGTCATTATTGTAATGAGCATTATTATTTTCCCTCCTCTGAATTAAGTCAAATGGCAAACCAATTGTAATTAAGAGAACTATTTACTTTGCCACTATTTTATGCTATTCTGTATGACGGTAGTACCTCTTCGTGGGATAACAATTCTCCAATGTTTTCCTAGGAAGCTGGTGGATGAAAAAGATGGAGGGAATTAAAAATGTTAACAGCTGAAAGAAAAACGGAAGTTATTGCTTCCAATCGTAAACATGACAATGACACTGGATCACCGGAGGTTCAAATTGCGATTCTTACAGAAAGAATTATCTATTTGACCGAGCATTTAAAACTGCACAAAAAAGATCACCATTCACGTCGCGGTCTACTTAAATTAGTTGGTCAACGCCGTGGGATGCTTAATTATTTGAAAAATAATAACTTAGATCGCTACCGTGCAATTTTAGAAAAATTAAATCTGCGTAAATAATTAGAAGCGGGGGAAACCTCCGCTTCTTCTTCATGAAAAGAAATATATATATTTGGGCATTGAATAGGAGGTTGGAAATTTTATGCAAGTTTTTGAAACAACATTTGCTGGGCGTTCATTTAAAGTAGAGACCGGTAAATTTGCAAAACAAGCGAGTGGCTCTGTAATGATTCGTTATGGTGATACTGCGGTACTCGTAACTGCAACCGGTTCCTCAAATCCACGAGAAGGAATTGACTTTTTTCCTTTAACTGTAGACTATGAAGAAAAAATGTATGCAGCAGGAAAAATTCCAGGAGGATTTATCAAAAGAGAAGGACGTCCGCCTGAGACTGCGATTCTTGCTGGTCGTTTGATCGACCGACCAATTCGCCCTCTCTTTTCGGAGAATTTCCGAAATGATGTTCAAGTGGTAGCCACCGTAATGTCAATGGATTCAGATTCAACGCCAGAAATTTCAGCAATCATCGGTGCCTCGTGTGCTCTAGGGATTTCTGATATTCCTTTCGAAGGACCTGTTGGGGCAGTGCGAATTGGTTATATTGATGGAAGTTATGTAATGAATCCAACCCAAGAAGAGCTTCAAGCAAGTACTATGAATATGGTAGTGGCTGGAACGAAAGAAGCGATCTTGATGGTTGAAGGTGGAGCCAATCAGCTTTCGGAAGCTGTTATTTTGGAAGGGATTATTCAAGGTCACGAAGTGATCAAAGAAATGGTTGTTTTCCAAGAAAAAATTATTGCCGAAATCGGAAAGCCCAAAAGAGAGATGCTGGAGTACAAGCCTTTAGAAGGGCTCACAGAAGCAATTCACACTTTTGCTTATGATAATCTCAAAGCAGCGGTAGCTCACCCAGATAAATTGACTCGGGAAGAACAAACTTCTTCAATTAAAAAAGAAGTAGCTACAAAATTCACCGAACAATATCCAGATAATAAAAAAGATATTAATTATGTGTTTTCAAAAATGCTCAAAGATATTGTGCGAAAAATGATTACTCATGATAAAATTCGCCCCGATGGTCGCGGCTTAGCTGAAATTCGCCCAATTAGCTGTGAAACTACTCTGTTGCCACGAGTACACGGAAGTGCATTATTTACCCGTGGTCAGACCCAAGCTCTCACTGTGACAACTCTAGGTGGATTGATTGAAGATCAACTTCTCGATGGAATCAATCCAGAAACATCGAAACGTTACATGCATCACTACAACTTCCCTC
>JAGOHU010000007.1 GCA_017995975.1 Negativicutes bacterium | reverse complement strand
CTTCTTGGGTGAGGCGGCGAGTATTTAGTTCGAGGGCTTTTTCTTTGTAGATTAAGACTTTGAAAAGTTGAGCCCACAAGCATAAGCAATGTGCCGCTCCGACCAATTGCTGGTGTATAGCTGGTTGATTTGGTGGTGATCCTGGCTGGTATTCATGAGAAATTTTGGATCAATGGAAGGGGCAAGAGAAGGAAATCCCTGAGCGTTCATGAAAGACACCAAATTGGATGAAAAAGAGTTGATAAAAGATTGGCCTTCGATTCGTCCATTCATCCACCCTTGGGAAGGATAAGACATATCCTGGCGGTTGGTTTTACGAATTTCTTCGGTGAAGGGAAAGAAAAAAGAGATAACCGACTTTGCATTAGCCAACCACTCGTTGGGTAGTAAATGGTGAGGCCCAATTCCAGTTGGTTCTTTTAATTCACTAAATTTAAGATTATCTACCGAGGTGATCTTGATTAGAGGTTCGTTAAATATTGTGACTCCAACAAGATCATTGGCGAGAGCTTTTTCTTGGGAAATTCGATTCAATTCCGAAGTAGAGTAAAGTCGTAAGCAATTTTCAACAAATCGTTTTCTATCCATTGGTTTACCTCCTTTAGATTCTAAATTTAATAAATCTACTAGGGGCCATTTTTGGGTGCTTATTTGACGTAATAAATCTTCCGTTCTTTAAAATAAACCGGAGTCAGATTGGCTTTTTCTGCCATGTGATAAGCCAGATCAAGCTGATTGCCTACCGAGTGGGGCATATGGGCGTCTGAGCCGATAGTGAGATATCTTCCGCCTAGTTCTCTATAACGTTTGAGTAAGGTGAAGAGGCTATCGGTGGCTCCTTCTTGGGTGAGGCGGCGAGTATTTAGTTCGAGGGCTTTTTCTTTGTAGATTAAGACTTTGAAAAGTTGATCCCATAGGTCTGGGAAGTCCCCGTAGTGTAGATTCGGGTCCTGGTAAGAATTATAGCGGCAAATGTAGTCGATGTGACCGAGACTGTCGAAATCATCTAGTTCGGTTGTTTCGGCTACTAAAGCATGAAGATAATCCTGATAGACTTCGTTTTTCGGACGATCTTTATAATAGGTAGGCCCATAAAGGTCTTCTCCATGGAGTAAGTGGACCGATCCAAGAACGAAGTCCCAAGGGTGATCTTTTGTCACTTGAGTATTTTGGTCTCGGCACGATTCTTGCAACCCGATTTCTACTCCGAGGAGCAAACGCTCGGAACGGAGGGGTAGATATTTCTCAAAATATTCTTCTGGATTGAAAAGGACGATATTGGCATCTAAAGGATAATCAAAGTCCAGATGTTCTGTTAGGATTCCCCCTAAGGATTGCTGACCCAGGGCAGAGATTAATTCTTCAATTGACTGACGAGAGTCTTGAGAAAAAGGATAGGTGTGAAGATGAGAATCAAATTTCATAGTAAACCTCCCATTGATTTAAATTTATAAACCAAAAGGTTGCAATCTAGTAAGATCGCAACCTTTTTTATTTTTTGCGGAAGAAATAAGCACCCATTTCTTCAAATGTTTTTTGAATGACACTGGTACTGGCGAGAGTGGATTCGCCAGCGATACGGGGATGATAAGGTAGGCCTACTTGGGTCATCTGATAGCCTGCTCGGCGAGCTTCGATCAGTAGCTCTGCATCAATGAAAGACCCTTCTGACTTGAGAGCGATTTTTTCGAGAATTTCTTTTTTAAAGAGTTTGAACGAAAAATTGACATCTTTGGCTTGGAGGCCAAAGAGAGTACGAATCAAAAGATTGTAGCCAGTAGATAAGACTTTTCTTTTGATTGATTCGTCGCGGGTGAGTCGATAGCCAATCAAGATATCAAAATCACCAATCTTTGGAATCGCTTCTGCTACATCATCAAAATCCAAAGGTAAATCCGAATCCATGTAGAGGATATAATCTTTGGTAGCTCCATAAAAGCCGGTACGCAAAGTACCGCCAAGTTTACGATTTTTTTCATGATGAAGCACTTTGATTTGCGGAATGGTTTTGGCCATTTCTTCAGCCAGCTTTTCACATCCATCGGTGCTAGCGTCATTGACCACCACGATCTCAAAATCAATTCCCAGTTTTTCGGCAATATAAATGGCACCTTCGATGCAAGGCTTGATATTTTCGATTTCATTGTACATTGGAAAGACAAAAGAAAGGCTTGTTAATTTCTGGTTTCCCACAGTGTAACTGCTCCTTTTTAGCAATGACTTTTCAGATAATCCAGTAGCTGAGTCAATCCTTGCTTAAATTCAATTTTCGGCTCCCACTCTAGCTGGGTTCGAGCTTTCGAGGAGTCTAGCACAGAACGCACAATGTCTCCTTCACGAGGTGGTTGATAGTGAGGAGTGATTTTTTCTCCCCAGATTTCATCTAACACTTTGATGAAGTCATTTAACGTAATTTCTGTTTGACTGCTTATATTGTACGCCTGATTGGGGTATTTCGTCAAAAGAGCTTGCCAATTGGCAGAAGCCACATCGATTCCATGAATAAAATCCCGGGTTTGTTCTCCGTCGCCAAAGATGTTGAGCCTTTTTTCAGCCAAGAGACCTCGAGTGAAAATATCGACTACACCGCCTTCGCCACCAGCCCCTTGGCGTTCGCCATACACATTGGAATACCGAAGCACCACATATTCAATACCAAAATTTTTCCAGTATAAATCCAGGTAAGATTCTTCGGTTAATTTGCTGAGACCGTAAAAAGAAAGGGGCATTTTAGGTGCTTCTTCTTTAATGGGCAGAGTCAAAGCATCACCGTAGATTGCGGCGGTAGAAGCGAAGAGAACTCGCTTTACTTTCGATTGACGTGCTGCTTCGAGGAGATGGACCAATCCTAAGATATTGGTTTGGCAATCTTCAATGGGGTGCTCAATGGAATAAGGCACACTAGTCTGGGCTGCTTGGTGGATAATATAATCAAAATTTTCTTGGGCGATTTTCGGAATGATTTCTGGGCTTCGAATATCCATTTCCCAGAGAGGAACAGTGCTAGGAATATTTTCTTTTTGTCCAGTGGAAAGATTGTCTAGCACAAAAACATCGGCCTTTTCAGCAAGGAGCTTATCTACAATATGAGAGCCGATAAAGCCAGCTCCTCCGGTCACTAATACTTTCATCTAAGCTTCTTCCTTTCCGGTATCCCAAAATTTATTTTTGATATACTGATAGCCAAATAAATGAACCATACTAATTAAACCAAAACAGGCTGGGATATATTCCGATAAAATTCGCCACAAGAGGGCGTTGATTCCTGCAATGGTTTGAGAACTTTTGGCTGCAAATAATAAAATGAATAGCCCTTCAGCGATACCAGAGCCGCCTGGAGTGGGGGCAAAATGAATTAAAAAATTTAAAAGAAACATACGGCCTAGAGCAAAGAGAGGGGGCAAAGTGACTCCGAAGCCGATAAATAGAAAAAGGATCATGCTATAAGAAATCGTTAGACTAGCGGCAGTTTGTCCAAACACAATCAACATAATCTTAGGGCTTTTTGAAAATAAAAAAGCAACTGCCGAAAGGTCTTGATGGAGTCTAAGTAAACGACGCTTCAGCTTCTGAGGTGCCCACATATAGAGTTGCCCTCGGCTCCAACGGATAAACCAAGGTGACCGAATGAGCCAAAAACTGATCCCGATTATTCCTAGAAAGAGGAAGAAAATAAGAATTGGTAGATAGTCTGGTACGACAACCGGTAGGTTGGATTCGCTATAAAAAATAAAGGGAAGAAAAAGAACCATCACAGCTAGTGATGCGAGGGTGCGGGCGATAATAAAAAGGGTGGCTTTTCCAGAAGTGATGCCATGCTTTTTCAAGATTAGGTATTGGGCGATCGGGCCACCACTGGCAGCAGGGGTAAAGAAGGAAAAGAAATAATTTCCTAAAACTACTTGCAAGCTTTGATTTTGGGAGAGTGAGTCCCCAGTCAGCTTGGCCATTTGGACTAATCGATTTGCATCGATCCAAATTCCGAGAAGAGCGGCTAAGCCGGCTAAGACAAGATAAATAAAATGAATATCTTTTAGATTGCCAAGCGAATTAAAATCTACAATGTAAAAGAGAATTCCAATTGTAACCCCGAGTACCAAAAAAATGGCTAGCAGGATGTGCCAGCGATAGGATTTTTGCTTTTCAGGTTCCGATAATTGATGAGTTTGATCGAATTTTTTTTGATCCACTGAGCGATCTCCTTACTTTGTAATGCTGCAAGCTCTTCTTGCCAATGATAGCCCCAAGAAAATGGTTGAGAGAGGATTCTGTTATTTCTCCCCGGATGGGTCATCACCTCACTAACTCCTACCGGTATCAGCGGGATTAACTTCTCCCAATTTTTGAGGGTCATATTTCCTCCAGTTAGCATACCAAAAAAATGATCCGGTGACGAGAGAGAATTCCATTTCTTCTTTGCTTGATGGGCACAGAAAGAAAGGCCGGTTCGACTTAAAATTCGGATTGGGCTGGTTGAAGAGTTGGTCTCAAAAAAAGAGTAAGGTTCTTTGGGAATTCGTATTGCTGGGATCCTATATTGGGTTGCTAATTTCAGTACTAAATCTTGTAGTCCTGGCAAGACATGGAGGTGCTGGTGGCTATCGATATGAGAGATCGGCAGATCAAGGTCGAGGATTTTTTCGATTTGAGCCCGCCATTCATTTTCGATTTCGATTTTGTCGATCTTGCCAATGGACCAATCTCGGATAAAAGAGAGATGGCTATTTCGAAAAACCCCTTGAGAAGTTACCAAGCTAGGAATATCTGAGAGGGGAAGAATCGGCTGTAAGCCCCCAACCAATGTGAGGTGAACTCCTATCCCTAAATTGGGTGATTCTTTTGCGAGTTTCGATGCTTGAAGTGTTGCGGTGCCGCAAGGGATTAGAGTAGTAGAAGTGAGGACTCCTTTGTGGTGGGCATCATAAATTCCCCAGTTGATTTCTTCATGAAGACCAAAATCATCAGCATTGATAATCAGCAATTTTTCTTTTGTCATTCGGTACTACCTACTTCTTTTTGATTTGGATGATCGAATATTTTTGATATTTTTCAATTAGGATGATCTCATATTGATCTGTTTTTTGGCTGTAGAAGTTTTTTTCCTTCGACTCGGGTAAAAAGAGAATGTTTCGTTTCTTCGTAGGATGTGGATTTGCAAATTGGTCAGTTGTTTCTAAAGGCATCTGATATTTTAAATTCCAGCTGGCTTTGTCATTCGAGCTAGAGAGTTCTTCTGGTAGGACTACTTTGGTCACCGTAGGGCCATTATAATAAACAGACCCGGTGCTGTAAGTCTGAAAAAATCCAACGTGATCATTTCCGTATTCTGCCAGTTTTGCGGGGAATTGAATTCCTGACCGGAGCATGGCTGCATTTGGAAGGAGAAAGGCGGAGGCGATGAGATAGCAAGAAATAGTAAGGAGAACCACTCCGGGGAGAAATCTACCTTTAGGCCCTTTTGAGATGAAGGAAAGATGAAAGATTCCAGCTGTGAGGAATAAACCGATCACGAACCAGCTCAAAGGCTTTGGTACAAATAAATAGGCTCCTACCATGAGGGCGACCCACCAGATGCTGATTGGCAAGATGTATTCAAAGAAACGAAATTTTTTAGGAACCCAAGGCAGGTAAATCGCTGCAAGCAAGGCGCCGGGGAACCAGATCGGAAAGAGGTAGGTAGGGTATTTGGTTGCCATTAGGGAATAGAAAAGATAATAGCTAGCAATCCATATAATGAGAAATCTTGGAATCGGCGCTTTTTCTTTCCAAGCATCGAGAATCCCTTTCCAAAGCCCGTGGAGTACAAAGCCTGTCCAAGGTAAAAAGGCGACTAAGACAATGGCAGGGTAAAAATAGAAGACATTATTTTCTGGATGTTCTGGTTGAGTAGCACGGAGAAAATTGTGGACTCCTAATAGAACGATTACAAAGTCTTTGCCGTGAAGATGGTACATATAAAGAAACCAAGGGGCTGCAATCAATAAAAAGATCGGAATCCCAATCAACAATCTCATATGAAGAAGTTCGGCCCATTTTTTTTGAGTCAGTAAGAAGAGAAAAATGACCAGACCCGGCACGAGTGCTCCGACTGGTCCTTTTGAAAGGACTGCGAGGGCAAAGCAGGGGTACATCCAGAGATACCATTTATTTGTCCCTTTGTAGCGGGAGTAGCCCATATAAAAATAGACAAGTCCAGCGCTGCTGGCAACAAAGAGTAACATATCCGTAACTAATGCTTTGGAAAGAGCAAAATAATGAATTGAAGTTGCTAGGATGAGGGCGGCAACTAAGCCGTGGCGGCGGGAATATAAACGGGAAGTGAAAGAAAAGATCAGAGATATTCCACCGGCACCCACAATGGCAGGGACCAGACGAGCAGCTCCGTCGGAGAAGCCAAAAAGCTTGAAGGAAATGGCGGTGAGCCAATAAATCAGAATCGGTTTGTCAAACCAAATCTTTCCATATATGTGGGGAGTGAGCCAATCATTGGATAAAATCATTTCTTTTGCAGGTAGTGCATAGTTGGATTCGACTGGATCTGTAATGGGGCCCCAATCAGAGAATATCCAAAAAAAGATAAACGACGAAAAAAACAAAATCCACCCTAAGGGCAATCGATGGGTCATGAATATTCCTCCTACATATAAGATGAAGTGTCAATCGTCACTTTATTGACAGATGAAACCACTAAAAAAAACTATTCGACTTTGAGACTAGAAAACCTTTAAATCAAATAAATAAAGAGATTTTATAAGAAAGGAAAAATGAAATTAAAAAAAATTCTGAAAATTAATAAATAAAGCTTTGCTTTTTTATAAAAAGTAGTGTAATATAGTTATTAGGCTCATATAACGAACCCGGGGAGAATCCAAAGTCATGCCGTTGTGGTCTAGGCTAGGTAGCACTCCAGTAAGTTTTGGGCAAATATCTTTTAGGAGTGGATACCATGTATCAAGATAAACAACTTCAATGTCGTGACTGTGGCGCAGAATTCGTATTTTCCGGTTCGGAACAAGAATTCTTTGCTGAGAAAGGTTTCACCAACGAGCCTAGCCGTTGCCCAGCTTGCCGTTCTGCACGTCGTGCACAAAACGGTGGCGGACGCGCTCCTCGTGAAATGCACGCAGCAACGTGTGCAGAGTGCGGAGTAGAAACAGAAGTTCCTTTCCGTCCATCCGGTGAACGTCCAGTATATTGCCGTGATTGCTTCGGCCGTCAACAAGGTTAATTGAAGACTAAGAAAGCTACTTCCTTCGGGAGGTAGCTTTTTTTATTGTCTATATAAAGCCCCAGCTGTACTGGAGATCAAAGCTCATAGCATAATTAAGAAATATCCCTCCTTTTGATTTAAAATAAATTCGCGGTCTGCTAACTGGGAGAATTAATCAAAAGGAGGGTATTTATGTCAACTGACAAGAAAATTTTAGCTTATACGAAATGGAATTGCAAATATCATATAGTGTTTGCAACCCAAGTATAGAAGTAAAATTTGTACGAATTAGTAAAAAAGTAGAAAATGAGTTATAAAATAGCTGAAATCAATAAAGAGAAGAGAGGATAAAATAGGAGTACTGCTATTGAAAGGATATCTTTTGGGTCAAATGGCATAAGGTTTTGAAGGTATCCAAGGGACGAGACTTTTGAATACCACAAAACAAGGGGTCTTCTAATTATATTGGAGCGGTTATTGTAAAATCTGAATTGCTCTAATTGATTAGAGGGAGGGATTTTAGTAGTTTTGTGGAAGTCTTATTATATGAATGAAAAAAATTGGAGGTGGGCAGAGTGGAATCGATCAAAGAAAAAATGAATAAACAAATTCTGTTCACTGCTTCTCGAAAAGGTCAGGATTTGAAAGTATATCAAATGGAAAAAGACGGACAAATTCGCTATGGTCTCAGCTTAGATAAAAAAGAAGCAACCCCCTTAAGCCGAGAAAATCTTTTGAAAGAGTTAGATTTTATTGGCTGGTCCGATTGGAAGGCGGAAGCTAAGGATTTAATGCGAGATTTTTCTTTAGGAATGGCTGTATTAGATCGAATTCGAATTGAACAGGGCCGAGAGTCGTGGCGGACTTGGATTCGTTCAGCTGGTTGGCTTCAAGCTACCATTTTGGGCAATGGGGCTTGGGGAGAAAAACTCATTGATCTTTTGGCAGATGGTTCTTTGAATAGCTTTGGTACTTTGGGGGTAATCTCAGATCCGACGATCTTATCCGAAGAAGATCAAGTGAGGATTTTATTAGTTGATTCACCGGAAAATATTTCACCAGAAGTTGAGAAGTGGATCCGTGGGAATGGGCAAAGCTTGTCTTTTATCTTGACACCCAAATTACCAGAAAAGATGGAAATTCCAGCTTTGTGGTTGGAAATTTCTCCAGGCGAATTTTTAGGTGGTTTGGAAGAGTTGCTTTATGAACTCTTGGAAGGATGCTGTCCTTTTGGCTTGATTAATAATGGATTTTCCGAATTGCTTCCTTACTTCCAGCGACCTTATGAAGGCATTGGGAAAATGATTTGGTCTGATGAAGAAGACTGGCTTGAAACGATCACTGAAGATATTTTGGGAAATGTGGGTTGGGAGAGTAAGTGGGGGAAGAGTCAAGTTCTTTTCCTCTTGATTCAAGCCAGCCATGAAGCGGTGGACCCGGCCCATTTATTACCCTTGTCTCTCGCAATCCGCCAAGGCGTATCGCCCACTTGCCGAGTGATGGCCAGTGTAAGAGAAAATGGGAGCTGGAAAAGTCAAAAAATCCGTATTTTACTGGTAGGTATGAATTCTGTGAATGACCCAACCGCTATTCAGAAGGGATCGAAATCAAGCGATGAATCATGAGAAGAGTGGGCTAGCTGGGGTAATCGTTCTTCACGAGTCAGTGCCAGGGCATCGGAACCAAAGTCTGGGGATTGCGGAGGAATTGCAACGTCAGTCGGGAGCTGTGCTCGTTGAATTTGAAGTGCCTAATTTGCGAGGATTGAGTCGATTACTAAAGGTAAAGGGTAAATTGAAGCAATTACCTAACCTTTCAACTCCCGAAATCTTGAATTGGTTGATAAAGGCCGAAGGCACTTTGTTGCTTGAATCAGTCAAAAGTTGGTTGAGGGAAAAAAACATAGATACTGGGAATGTGTTGGTTATCTCCGCAGGAAGTCGGGTGGCTCCTTATAATTATGCAGTGAGCCAAGTATTAGGTTGTAAGTCTGCCACCTTGATGACTCCCAAATACTTGGGGGCTGGTCCTTTTGATTTTTCAATTATTCCGGTTCATGACTCAGAAAAAGAGGAAGCCAATGTGCTAGTTACTTTGGGAGCTCCGAATCGAATTCGCCCTGAGATGATCCAAGTGGAAAAAGAAAAGATTCAAAAAGAATTTCCTCCAGCTTCGAAGTCTTGGGGAATTCTAATTGGCGGAGAAAACAGTACTTTTCGAATTCCCCCAGACTGGGTTGAGCGAAATTTAGTGCCGATTCTTCAAAAAGCGGAGTCAGAAAAAGTGGATATTTATCTAGTGACTTCACGTCGTACTCGGCCTGAGACTGAGCAGGCAATCAAAAAAACATGCTCTTCCTCCAGTTCGATAAAGATGCTTTGGTTGGCTTCGGAGCGGCAGGGAAACCCGGTGCCAGGAGTCCTTGGGTTAAGTGAAAGAGTTTATTGTACTGAAGACTCGATCTCAATGATTTCTGAGACTTTAACGGCAGGGAAGCCGGTCGTTCTTTTGAAAACTGACTATATTCAAGGTCCAAAAGAATTTATTAAAAAAATAGGATTGAAGACTGGAATTTTATCAAAGCGATCTGCTTGGAAGCCGGATAAATTTAATCTTCTTTATGATCGATTTCGAGAAAAAGGTTGGCTTTTTGATCCTCAAGATGAAATAAAAGAATATCCAAAGATTCAATTTCATGAAGCTAAACGTGCAGCTGAATGGATTCTTTCTAAGTGGGCCTTGAAAGATTGGTGATAATGAGGACTCTTTTTTTGCTTTATTAGAACGAATCTCTTATAATGTAGGAATGAATAAAATAGAATGAGAAGCTAAAGGAGAAATGAATGAGTACGAATTTAGAAGTAGGGATTGTAGGTCTTCCGAACGTAGGGAAGAGTACATTGTTCAATGCGATTACTAAAGCTGGAGCTGAGGCGGCCAACTATCCTTTTTGTACAATTGAGCCGAATGTGGGTGTAGTAGAGGTACCAGACCCACGGTTGGATCGCTTGACGGAAATCACGAAACCGAAAAAAACAGTGCCTACTGCAATGCGTTTTGTCGATATTGCAGGCTTGGTTCGGGGAGCCGCTCAAGGGGAGGGGCTAGGGAATAAATTTTTGGCCCATATCCGTGAAGTAGATGCAGTGACCCAAGTGGTACGTTGTTTTCATGATGAGAATATTACTCATGTGGAAGGCGATTTAGACCCGCTCCGAGATATTGAGATTATTTCCACTGAGCTTTGCTTAGCCGATATGGAGACCGTGGATAAACGGTTTGATCGACTGGCTAAGATGGCGAAAAGTGGTGACAAAAAAGCTCAAGTTGAGATCGAAATGCTCAAAGTAGCGAAAACTGCCTTGGACGAAGGAACCCCTCTGCGTCGAGTCGACTTGAATGATGAAACGAAAGAGGTTCTTCGGGATTTACATTTACTTACTTTGAAGCCAGTTTTATTTGTTGCTAATGTGGGTGAAGATGAAGTTACTCATCCGGAAGACAATCCAGCAGTACAAGCAGTGAAAAAATATGCCGCTGAAGAAGGGGCTGAAGTTATTTGTGTTTCTGCCAAACTGGAGTCTGAAATTGCTGAGCTAGATGATGAGGAAGCCAGAGAATTCTTACAAGAAGTTGGCTTGGAAGAATCAGGATTGGATCAATTGATTCGAGCAAGCTATAAATTACTTGGATTAGTGACCTTTTTTACGGCTGGCGAGATCGAAGTACGAGCTTGGACTATTCGTCAAAATACCAAAGCGCCTCAAGCGGCAGGGAAGATCCATACTGATATTGAGCGTGGTTTTATTCGGGCTGAGGTTACGAGCTTTAAAGATTTGGATGAGTGGGGCGGCCAAGCAGCAGCTAAAGAAAAGGGCTTAGTTCGCTTAGAAGGAAAAGAATATGAAATGAAAGACGGAGATGTAGTCTATTTCCGCTTTAATGTATAAATTTAGTGTATAAAAAAGGTGCTAGAGAAATTTTTCTAGCACCTTTTTTCGAAGGTTTATATCTGTTTCTGTCGAATAATATAAGTAGATTTATTCGAAATATTGTGAAAATCGAAAATGAAGGGAGTAGAATCAATGATTAACTGGATTTGGGGTGGACTAATCACAATCGGCTTGCTAAGTGGTGTTTATCAGGAATTATTTGTACCTGATAAAGCTGGGATTATGGTGAAAATTACAGAAGCAGCAATTGGTGCTGCAAAAACTGGGGTCGATCTTTCTCTAGGCTTGATTGGAGTTATGGCATTATTCTTAGGGATTATGGGGATTGCAGAAAAAGCCGGGTTAATTCAGTTGCTGGGACGAATTATGCAACCACTTATGGTGCGACTTTTCCCGGAGGTACCGCCAGATCACCCCGCAATGGGCTCCATGGTGATGAATATGGCAGCCAACGTTTTGGGTCTTGGCAATGCGGCGACTCCTCTTGGGCTTAAGGCGATGCAAGAATTACAAACTCTAAATCCTCACAAGAATTCGGCAACCAATGCGATGTGTATGTTCCTTGCGATTAATACCTCTTCGATTCAATTGGTGGCAGCAACAGTTATTGCACTTCGAGTAGCAGCGGGCTCCAAAGACCCAACTTCGATTATTGGACCTACCTTAGTGGCAACGATCATTGGAACTATTTTTGCTGTTTTATGTTGCAAATTTATGGAAAAATTGCCAATGTTCCGGATTGATCCAGAAGTTGAAGCTCGAGAAGAAGCCGAAGAAGCTACTAATGGAGGTGTTGCATAATGGAAGGATTTATTTGGTTTACAAAAGCTCTCTCTATTTGGACAATTCCGGTGATGTTTTCGGTTGTAATTTATGGGATGTTTCGGAAAGTGCCGGTTTATGAAGTTTTCACTACTGAGGCAAAAGAAGGATTTATTACGGCAGTGCGTATTATTCCTTATTTAGTTGCTATGTTAGTTGCGATTGCTATATTTAGAGCATCTGGGGCAATGAATATACTAATTAGTGCAATTAGTCCAGCTCTAAATGCAGTTGGCTTTCCTCCAGAAATTATGCCAATGGCAATCATGCGCTCTCTTTCGGGGGGTGGTTCTCAAGGGCTCATGGTAGATATGATGAAAACTCATGGGGCCGATAGTTTCCTTGGGAATTTAGCAAGTATTATCATGGGATCCAGTGAAACGACTTTGTATGTATTGGCTGTGTATTTTGGGTCTGTAGCAATCCGAAAAAGCCGTCATGCGGTGATTGTTGGTTTGCTTGCTGATGTGGTAGCGGTAGTGGCTTCGGTTGTTGTTTGCCGGATTATGTTTCCTGGTTAAGAAGGACGATGATGGAAAGGGCGTGACTTCATGCTCAAGCCTAGAGCACTAAAAAAAGGAGATATTGTCGGATTGACTGCTCCAGCGAGTCCAACAGCTTTAGATAATGTGGAAAAAGCAGTGAAACGGTTGGAAGAATTTGGGCTTAAAGTAAAAGTAGGGAAGACTTGCACTTCTACCTATGGCTATCTAAGCGGAACCGATGAGCTCCGTTTTACTGAAATCAATGAAATGTTTGGCGATTCGACCCTAGCGGGAATCGTTTGTCTGCGTGGTGGGTATGGAACTCCGCGGCTTTTAGATAAAATTGACTACTCAATCATTGCGAAAAATCCTAAAATATTTGTTGGATTTAGCGACACTACGGGGATTCACGGAGCGATCCAAAATGCAACTGGTCTAGTGACCTTTCATGGCCCTATGGGGGCTATGATGGGTGGAGATTATAGTGAATATTCCCTTTCTCATTGGGTGGCTATGTTATTTGGCGAGCAAGGAGCTGGGCCGATGATAAATCCTGATGGGGAACAAATGATTGGCATGTATGGGGGAAAAGCGAAAGGGAAGCTTTGTGGAGGAAATCTGAGTCTGATCGCTGATTTGATGGGAACTCCTTACGAAATTCAGACAGAAGGCAAATTGCTCTTTATTGAAGAAGTAGGAGAAGCTCCTTATCAAATCGATCGGATGTTGACTCAGCTAAGACTGGCTGGCAAGTTGGACCATTGTGCCGGTATCGTACTGGGCGACTTTGCAAATTGTGAAAGTGATAAGAAGCGGGATGAAACCTTATCTTTAGAAGAAGTCTTGGGCGATATCTTGCCGAAAAACAAACCAACCATTGCCAATGTAAGGGCAGGTCATTGTGATCCGAATATGATTCTTCCTCTTCATGTGGAATATGAAATTGATGGTGATACAGGTACCCTGACTTTGTTAGAAAAACCAACTGAATAAAAATATTTATTTAAAAAAGCGACTTTTTAGTCGCTTTTTTTTATGTTACAATCAAATAGGTTTTATTTAAGTTAAGGATTGTATAGTTGGAGGTACTCGATGAACTGGATCGTTTTTGCAATTGGGTCAGCTTTTTTTGCAGGGATTACTTCGATTTTAGCTAAAATCGGAGTCCGGAATGTAAATAGTGATGTAATGACTGGATTGCGGACTATTGTGATTTTAATTTTTTCTTGGCTAATGGTTTGGTTGGTCGGTTCTTTCAAAGGCATTGATCATATATCGAGTAAAAGTTTACTTTTTCTTTGCTTGTCTGGTATTGCAACAGGTGGTTCTTGGTTGTGTTATTTCAAAGCTTTACAGATTGGTGATATCAATAAGGTTGTTCCAATTGATAAATCTAGCTTGGTTCTGACTATGCTTTTATCCTTTATTTTCTTAGGAGAACCAGCCAAGTTAAATATGTGGATCGGCATGATTACGATCGGAGCTGGGACTTACTTGATGATCCAAAAGAAAGAAGGAGCAGAGCAAAAGAAAACAGGAAGATGGCTCCTCTATGCAGTTCTTTCCGCAGTCTTTGCTAGTTTAACCACAATTCTTGCCAAAATAGGCGTTGAAAATGTGGAATCTAATTTGGCAACTGGAATTCGGACGATAGTGGTTCTTTTCATGGCTTGGGGAATTGTTTTTATGCAAGGAAAGCAGAAAGAAATTTTTCAAATTGATAAAAGGAGCTTTTTATATATTGGTCTTTCAGGACTGGCCACCGGGCTTTCATGGCTTTGCTATTATCGGGCTTTACAAATGGGTCCTGCCAGTATTGTGGCTCCCATAGATAAACTGAGTATTTTAGTTTCCGTATTTTTAGCCTATATTATTTTTAAAGAAAAACTGACTCCGAGAAGTTTAGCAGGCTTGTTTCTCATTGTGATAGGAACACTCGCTTTGCTCATTCGTTTTTAAAATCATCCTACAAAGAGATCGCTTCGGCGGTCTCTTTTTTTTACTTGTTGAAATTTTAAAAAAGGAAAAAGGGTCTAGATGTCGAAGAGTATATTGCGCATTGTATCCAATTTATTTATAATGACATTGGATACAGGATACAAGGCGAAAACAATGTTTGATTTTATATAAAAAAGAGAGGGGAGATCAAATGAAAAAGATCATTAAAAATGCTTCGATTGGAGTAGAGGAAACCAATGATATGCTTATCGAAGTTGAGCCTGCTGATGCAGGTAGTGGTGTGATATTAGATTTTAAGACTTCTGTACCCTATCAATATGGGGATCATCTCTATTATTTGATTTTAAAGACGATTGAAGAAGCTGGCTATACAGATTTGAAAATGGTTGTACGGGATAAAGGTTCGTGGGACTATACGGTAAAGGCTCGGGTCTTGACTGTGCTAGAAAGGGGGAGTTGTTAATGGCTAATCGTATTCGACGGACTATGATGTTTATGCCGGGAAATAAGCCGAAGATGCTCAATCATGGGGCCACTTATGGTGCTAATTGTCTGATTCTTGATTTAGAAGATGCGATTGCAGTTAATCAAAAGGATGCGGCCCGGAATTTAGTAGCTTTTGCTCTGCGAGAGCTTGATTTTCCTTGTGAAATTGCAATTCGGCCTAATCATATTTCTACTCCTTTTGGTTGGGATGATCTAAAGGTGGTTGTTCCTGCTAAGCCTGATATTATTCGGCTGCCGAAAGTAGAATCGCCGGAAGAAATTAAGCAAGTCTCTGACTTTATCGATCAAGTAGAAGCTCGAGAAGGCTTTGCTCATGGAACCATTAAATTGATGGCTGCGATCGAAACCGTGAAAGGAATGCGTCAGGCCTATCATATTGCCATGGCAAGCCCGCGAATGGTTGGACTGGCAATTGGTGGGGAGGATTATATTACGGATCTTCAAACCCAGCGGACCGAACATGGGATGGAGCTTTTTTATGGTCGCTGTCAGTTGCTTGCTGCGGCTCGTGAGGCGGGTATCCAAGCGATTGACACAGTTTATTCCAATATCAATAATCTGGAAGGCTTCCGAGAAGAAGTGACTCGAATCAGAGATTTGGGATTTGATGGAAAATCGGTGGTTCATCCAAGCCAGATTGAGATTGTAAATGAAGTCTTTACTCCCACAGACGATCAAATTCGACATTCTTTGAAAGTGGTAGATGCGGCGAAAGAAGCGGCAGATAAAGGAATTGGTGTTATTACAGTCAACGGAAAAATGATCGACGGGCCTTTGATTACTCGGGCTGAGCGAGTCATTGCTCAAGCTTTGGCTTCTTATGTGAATGTGGAAGCGCTGAGAGAAGTAAAGGAGGGAGGAAAGTAATGAAAAATGCAGCTTTTCGTGATGTACCTGATCAGATCGAAGGGATCGGCAAGGTAAAGCATTTTAAAGGTGCTTTCGCCTATCCACCAGAAGGTCAAATTATCGGAAAAAGTATTCGAATGGGTCTACCGGGAGTAAGTAAAGTCCGTGCTAGTCTAGAAGAAGCGATCGAAGCTTGTGGCCTTAAAGATGGAATGAGGATTTCTTTCCATCACCACTTTAGAAATGGAGAGGGAGTAATCAAGCAAGTTTTAGAAATTGCTTCCAAGCGAGGTATTAAAGACCTCACTTTAGTCCCTAGCTCTTTGAGTGATTGTCATGATTTTTTAATTGATTATATCGAGGCCGGCCTTGTTACTGGCATTGAGACCAGTGGGATGAGAGGCAAGCTAGGAGCTTTTCTCACGAAAAATCCGGGTAAACTGAAAAAACCTTTGATCATTCGCTCTCACGGTGGGCGGGCTCGAGCCATTGAGTGCGGTGATTCTCGTATTGATGTAGCTTTTCTCGGAGTGCCTGCAGCAGACCGCTTTGGCAATGCCAATGGAATTGATGGTCCTACCCCTTGTGGTGCTTTGGGCTATGCGATGGTAGATGCCCAATATGCGGATCAAGTGGTTCTCTTGACCAATCATTTGGTAGAAGGGTCACTTTTTCCTTATAGCATTCCCCAAACTCAAGTGGACCATATTGTGCCAGTCGAGTCGATCGGTGATCCAGAAGGAATTGGCTTTGGTGCTTTGCGGATGACTCGGGATCCGATTCAATTATTTCTAGCTAAACAAGCATCGGAAGTGTTTGTTCGTTCCCCTTATTTTAAGCCTGGCTTTTCTGTCCAAATGGGTGGCGGTGGTGCATCCATGGCGGTGCAACGGTTTGTAAAAGAAGAGATGATCAAAAGAGAGATGAAAGCTTCTTTTGGGATTGGTGGGGCTACAATCATGTTTCTCACCATGATGAAAGAGGGGTTCTTGGAGGCTTTTTATGACACTCAGACTTTCGATATCCAATCAGCTCAATTTATGAAGGAAAATTCCAATCATATCGAAATTTCTGCTTCTCACTACGCAAATCCTCATCATGCAGGTCCGATTGTAAATGATCTGGATGTAGTCTTTTTAGCAGCTACCGAAGTGGATTTGAATTTTAATGTAAATGTAATTACCAATTCAAATGGTCTCTTGATGGGAGCTTCTGGTGGGCACAGTGATACTGCCGCAGGGGCCAAGCTGACGATTATCGTAGTTCCATTGATCCGAGGCCGCTTACCAATGATTCGAGATCATGTACAAAATGTAGTGACTCCCGGTGAGAGTATCGATGTGGTCGTAACAGACTATGGGATCGCGATCAATCCACGGCGCAAAGATTTACTGGATCATTTTAAAAATTCTGGTCTGAATTTGAAGACCCTTGAAGAACTTCAAGCCATTGCTCATAAAAAAGTGGGTAAACCTGAGTCGGTGCCCTTGACCGAAAAAATTATTGGAGTGATTGAATATCGAGATGGAAGCATCATCGATGCAATCTATGCACCGGGAAAATCTAAGTACTAAAAGGAGAGTCCGATTATGCCAGCAGAAAAAATCACCAGAACCGTTCCTATCCGCGATCAGGTCTATGACAAGCTACGTCAGGAAATCTTGAGTGGTGTGCTAGAGCCAGGGATACGAATTATTGAAGAAGAAATTTGCAGGCGCTACCATGTGAGTCGAACACCAGTCAGAGAATCTTTACGAAAATTAGAAAATGAAAAATTACTCGTTCACATACCCAATAAAGGGGCGGTAGTCGCTTCGTGGAGCGAAAAAGACGTAGACGAAATATTTCGCCTGCGAGTCGCCCTCGAAAAGCTAGTGATTTCGGTAGTCATGGAAAAAATGACTCCTGAAATTCGTAGTCGTGTCCAAGCCTCGGCCAATCATCTTAAACAGATTATTACCAATAAAGCCGAAGAAAAAAATCCTCTTTTTGAAGAGTTTCACACAATTCTTCACGAAGCGGCTGAAATGCCACGGCTTAGCTATATGCTCAAAAGTCTACAGGATTATCTATATCGAGTTCATCATTTGCTCCGAAGAAATCCGGAGCGTCGGAAGACTGCTTATCAAGATCATTTTAAAATTGCTCAGGCGATTTTGCGAGGAGATCAAGCAGAGGCAGAGAGAATTACAGGAGCTCATTTAGATGAGGCCTATCGTTTCTTCCTCATAAAACTTGAAGAAGAAAGAAAAGAAAAGCCGGATATCACATTTTAGTTGAAGGCCCTCTAAGTTTGCAAAATCAACTTAGAGGGCCATTTTTTCTCTATTACTTTGGACAAATCGGGTGATTTTCCGAATCCACATGAGGCTTGCCCCATTCACACATTGCATTGAGTACGGGCATGAGGGAAAGTCCTTTTTCGGAGAGAGAATATTCTACTTTCGGTGGAATTTGATGATATTCTTTTCGAATAATGAGCTCATCTCTTTCTAGTTCTTTTAATTGGCTACTTAGCATTTTATGGGTGATCCCATTAATTTCTTTTTTGACTTCTCCATATCGCATGGTGCCACTGTGGGAAAGGCGAAACATGATAATCATCTTCCATTTCCCTCCGATCAAAGAGAGGGTATATTCAAAAGGGGAAGGCTGTAAGAGCTCCATAAAATCAACTACTTTCTTTTTTGATAGTATCATACGAAAAAGTGCATACTATCTTTTGGCTTGTGGAAAGATTATACTAAAGTACATAAAGAAGAGCAAATGAGGAGTGAGTATTTTGAAAAAAATAGCAGTAAAAGATTTTCAGGCAAACCCTTTTGACTTGATTGGTAAAAAGTGGATGCTTGTGACTGCAGAGCACGAAGGCGTAGTGAATACAATGACTGCTTCTTGGGGTGGATTGGGTCATATGTGGAACAAAGATGTGGCCTATGTGGTGATTCGTCCACAACGATACACCAAAGATTTAGTAGATCAAGAAGAAACCTTCACATTGAGCTTTTTTGGAGAAGAGCATCGTAAAGCACTGGGCTATCTCGGGACTGTATCGGGACGAGATGAAGATAAAATTTCGAAAAGCGGACTCACTCCAATTCAGGTAGAAGGAGCCCCAACTTTTGAAGAAGCAGAGATCACGATGGTCTGCCGCAAACTTTTTGCTCAGGAATATTTGGAAAAATCGTTTATTTCTAGCGATGCAGAAGAGCTAGTAAAAAATTGGTATCCAGAAAAAGATTTTCATACCTTATATATTGCAGAAGTTCTCCATATTTTTGAAAAATAATAAAAGATAAAGTTAAAAGCCGTCCTTTCGGTGCAGAGTCGCACAATGAAAGGAAGGCTTTTTGTCGTTGTAGAGTGTTTGTCGGTCAAAAGTTCACTACTTAGAAATTCGCAGGAGTTGTTCTTCGATATTTCCAAAGAATTCACCACCGTGGTAGCAGATTACTTTCTCAATATCTAGTTGGGCTAATTTTACCAGAGACTTCTTTGCTTCTTTCAAGTCAATTTGAAATTCCGGGTAAGGAAATATCAATTTTTTCCCCACAAAGGTAAAGGCATCGCCGGCTAGAAGAATTTTTTCATGATTTAAATAAACACAAGTATGGCCAGGCATATGACCAGAAGTTTCGATAAAAGTGATTCCACCGCCCATAGAAAGAGTATCTCCGTCGGTGATTTGGATATCCACAAGAGCAGGCTCTACTGTTGTGAGCAACCTTTGGAATTCAAGTCCCCACTCTTGTTGGTTTTCTGGTAAGGCGGATTGATTATTTTCTGCTTGAGCAAGTCGGAGCAGTTTTTTCTCCCCTGAGATATAAAGTGCTTCTTTGGCATTTGCGATCACTTGGACTTGAGGATATTTTTCTTGCAAGGCCCTAAGGCTCCCCATATGGTCATGATCTTGGTGGGTGATAAATACCTTGGTGAGCTTGGTAAGGTCTAGGTGGGCTTTTTGAGCGGCTTCTTCGAGCAATGTAAGTTGCCCGATGCCACAGCAGTCTACCAGCATCATTTCGGTATGATCTTGCAAAATAACCGGGTAAATCGTTTCTTCACGGCCTTCATAAAGATAGGTGACAGGCAAGAGGGTAAGGGATAAAAGAGTAGACATCATTGAAAGCTCCTTACTATAAACGGCATAAATAATGTTTTTGGATTGGTTGATACCTCAAAGTTTAAATAACCTTATGGTCTAAAACGTAAGAGTCATATCGTACCATTCGGCACCGCCGTGGGTGGAGTTGGAAAGTCCATCGTTTACAAAGCCGAATTTTTCATAATAGGGAACCAACGGCTCTTTGCAGGTAAGGAGGACTCGCTTTTTGTGATGCTTCTTTGCGGCTTCGATAAAATGGGCCATCAATTTTGCGGCGATGCCACGGTTTTGATATGCGGGCACTACATCCAGTCCGAAGATACACCAATTCTCACCGACCCGGTCTTCGGGCTTGGCATCATAAAAGAGCTCATCATGAATGACCAGGCTATCAGTGGCTCGACCATTTACAAAGCCAATGATCTTGTTATCTAGTCGGGCAACGAAAAAGGAATCTTTGAAAGCCACTAAACGCTTGGCAATCACTTCTTTTTTTGCTGCTTCAGCCGGAGGAAAGCAAATCTCTTCGATCTGGGAGATATCATTCAAGTCCTCTGGGCTTGCTAACTGAATCAGTAAACCATTCATAAGTATGCCTCCTGTTGTCTTTTACTTTTATTATAGGTGAATTGAGAGAAGAGTATCAAATTTTTATCAGATTATTTATACTAAAAGCAATAAGAGTTGAAAGTGAAATAAGGAGGAATTCAAAATGATCC
>JAGOHU010000006.1:5140-20716 GCA_017995975.1 Negativicutes bacterium | reverse complement strand
GAGAATTGACATATAATAGGTGGTTTTTGTCGCATTTTCCACTTCGGGCTTTTTGAACATAGTCACTCCATTGGAAATGGCTTCCACTCCAGTCATAGAGCTACAACCACTAGAAAAAGCACGGAGGGCGAGAAAGATCATGGTCATATTCCATTGGTACTCCATGGAAGCTTGGGGGATCACTGGGGCGATACCAGTGAGTGCTTGGTAAATCCCTACTCCAATGAGCATGAGAATCCCAAACAAGAAAGTATAGGTAGGGAGAACAAAAAAGGTGGAAGATTCTCGAGTGCCCCGTAAGTTGACCAGCATAAGGATTCCAAAAAGAACCAGCAAATCCACTTCTACCATATAAGGATAAATGGATGGAAAAGCCGAAGCAATGGCGGCGGTACCAGAAGAGATACTTACCGCAACAGTCAGGACGTAGTCGGTAAATAAGGAAGAAGCGGCCACCAATGCGGGAATTTCACCAAGGTTTTCTTTCGCAACCGCATAAGAGCCGCCACCACCGGGGTTGGCTTTGGCAACTTGCACATAAGAAATCGTGATTAATATCAGAAGTAAAAGGATGGCAATCGCAACAGGACCGATAAAGCCATAAGCGATCGCTCCTGGGATACTTAAAATCAATACAATTTGTTCGGGCCCGTAACCTACCGAGGATAACGCATCCGATGAAAAGATGGGAAGGGCTTTCCAGACCGGCATTCGTTCTTGAGCAAGCTCTTCGTTGTGTAAAGGTTTTCCGATGAGTATTTTCCGTAATTTACTAAACATGATTTACTGATTCCTCCGATTTTTATTAGCCCTGAGCGGGATGAGGCTATTATACCGCTCGGGTAGGAAAAGAGAAGTTCACATTAGTTACTAAATTGTAACAAAACTTACTAAATGGAGAAAAGAAAAAAAGTTTTAAAAAAAATAGCCGAAAGGGTTGACGAAAAGCAAGAAAAAGGTTAATATAATAAAGTGCTTCGGACGATTAGCTCAGCTGGGAGAGCGCCTGCCTTACAAGCAGGATGTCGGCGGTTCGATCCCGTCATCGTCCACCAATGAATTCAAGGCTTCCAAGGTTTATACCTTGGGGCTTTTTTTGTGTTGTCCCTTATTTTGTCCCTTACTGAGAGATAAAGCAGTAGAAAGAGGCGTAAAAAAAAAGAGGCTGCGTAATTTATGCAGCCTTATTTTTATTGGTCTGTGTTAAGTCTCCAAGGATAGTATCCATAGTTCGAGCGGCAGTTTGATCAACTTGTTCTGTAACGTGGATATAGGTATCTGCCGTGAACGATTTATTGCTATGGCCGAGTTGGTGAGAAGTAGTTGCTAAATCAACTCCTGCCCTCATGAGATAGCTTCCGTGCATATGACGGAGAATGTGTGGGCTGAGTTTTGGTAGATTATGATTAGCTGTGAATTTACGTAAAAATGCATTAAAAGCATCAGGATGCGTTGGTTTTCCATTTGGTTGAGGAAATAGCCATTCGCTTTCGATTACTACTTTTTTTGATGGCACAAACGATAAATATTCCACCAAAATTGCAATCACTTGATCGGGCACTACTAAAGTTCTATTACTAGAAATGGTTTTGGTTTCTTTGATGATAACCCCTGTACCTGCGACAAAAACTGCGGCCCTTTGAATTGAAACCAGTTTTTTTGGTAGATCAAAATCTTTTTTCTGGAGTCCAAAAATTTCTTCACGTCTTAGTCCTAGTGCGAATGCAAGCGAAACCCATAACTGATAACGTAGGTAGCGGCTGTATTCAGTTTGCCTATTGTGATTTTGCTTGAGTTCATTTACTATCTCAAGAAGTTTGGAGAGTAAGCTAGAGAGAGTAGGTAATGTAGGGATTACTTTGATATCTTTAGCTCGTTTTGGAGGCTCAATGTTCGCCATAGGATTGGTAACGAGGAAATCCCATTTCACAGCACAATTTAATAAATCCTTCAAGAAGATATAGTGTTTTCGGATTGTAGTAGCTGAAAGAGGCTTGTCATAAATGCTTGCATCCGGTTTCCTCAGTTGCTCAAGGAATTGATGGATATGCCTTGGAGTGATTTTATCAATTCGAAGGTGTCCTAAAGCAGCTAAAATGCGTGTTGACACAAACTGATAGTACTGAATAGTGCCTAGAGATAGGTGGACTTCTCCATGATTTTTTAACCAATAGGCATAGAGCTGTGCAATTGTTAGCTTTAGAGTCTGAGACGAAAGTACTTCCCCTTTCAAGCACTCAGCTTCAAATAATTTATATTCCTTGTTAGCCTCAGTACGGTTAGAACACTTAATGGTTTTGGTAAAAGTTTTTTGCTTTCCATCTACGTAGCCATTTGTGACAGTAAGTAGGTAAGAGTTTTTTCCACGTTTCTTTATTTTTACTGGCATTCAAATCCTCCTAAAATAAACCTCCTGCTTTAGAGTTTTTCTCTAGAACAGGAGGTTTTGTTATTTGCTTCTAAGGGGTCGTTTTTGCTTCTTCCAAATAAAAATAGCCTGAAACACTCTTTTGAAGGAAATTAGAACGAATTTCATCAGCATTTTTTCTTAGATCAGAAATTTTTTCGGTAAAATGGCTTAACGGCATAACTACAGGCCGATATTTTTCGGGGTTCGTCTTTGATTTTACTGTAACCTCATCATTTTCTGTGTTGAGTTCTGCAACTCTATCTAAATCCATTAGAAAAATATAATCTTTTTCGAATTGAGGAATTTTTGGATCGACAGAGGAATTTGCTTTTGTTGAGAGTTCTTCAAGACTTACTCCTAATTTGTCGGCAATACTTTTTAAAACCTCAATTTTTGGGGTTCGATCTTTTTCCCAATTTGAATAGGTTGTTTTTTTTACACCAAGGAAATCAGCCATGTTTTTCTGTGAATAGCCTCTATTTGAACGCTCTCTTCGTAAAAAAGCGGCCAGAGGAGTAAGACTTTTAGCTGTTTGGATATGAATGTTCATTATAAAATCACCTCGCTGTTTTTATTTCTATCTTCATTATACCAAATTTTAAGGTCTTTTTGAATACAAAAAAGAAATCAAGTATTGACCAAACAATGTGAAACTGTTATGATATCAAAGTGAATACCAAAGAGTATTCAGAAAGGATGAAAAAGATGGATATAAATGAAATGGTTGGAGGAAGTTCTCAAACTGGTTTAGTTGTGGCAAGGGATCACGAGGTTATCGCTTCGAGATTGGAAAATGAAAAAGAGCCGCTCGTATTGCTCACGAACAGCTCGAAAGTAGGATTGAAAAGCCCCTACTCATTGATTATATCAGAGTTAAAGAGGTATAGCAATCGCTATGGTGCTATCGGATGGCATCAAATACCAGTGAATGGGAAAGTTCCTAGTTTGAAAGATTGGCCTAATAATGGTCAACTCACTTGGCAGGATTCTTGGGGGGAAAAAAATCTAGGAATTCTAACAGGTGAAAAGTCAGGCATAATTGTTTTGGATGTAGATCCGAGACATGGAGGCGACAAATCTATAGCTGAATTACAAAAAAAATATGGTGTATTAGATACAGTAATGGTGAAAACTGGTGGTGCAGGGTATCATTTCTATTTCAAATGCCCGCAGGCGGTTAAGATTAGGAATAGTGCCAATAAAATTGGAGATGGTCTGGATATTCGGGGGGATGGCGGGTATGTTGTCGCTCCTCCCTCTGTTCATCCTGATACTAATGTAACTTATGAATGGGTAGAAGGTCATGCTCCCTGGGAAAAAGAGATGGCTGAACTACCAGAATGGCTGCTTGAAAAGACAACAACTCAATTGGCATTAGTACCTGTCGTTATTGATAAAGAAATTGGCTCCATCCCCGAAGGAAGTCGTAATGATAAGTTATTCCGTCTGACTTGTAGTCTAATAATTAAGGGGCTTGAAATGGAAACTACACTGGCAGCCATAAAGGCTGAAAATAAAGCAAAATGTAGTGAGCCATTAGAGGAAGAAGAGATAGAACTAATGGTCGTTGGAGCCTATGAAAGGTACAAAAATCCTACCCTTCCTGGTCTAATGGAGTACCCAAAGATAGATGCTAAAGGTAAGGTGTTGAAGGATCATTGGGAGAATACCCGATATGCTTGCGAATGGCTAGGGATTTCCTTTCAGTTAAACCTACTGACAAAAGAAACGGAAGTCATAGGTGATTCCAAGCTACAACTGTCTTGCTTTGGCACAATGTTGACAAAAGTTCGCAGTTGTCTGATGGAATTAGGATATTGGATTTCGGAGGAGCAGTTGGTTCGTCATGTTGATGTAATTGCAGAAACCAATCAGTATCACCCGATTCAGGACTACTTGCTTGCGTGTCAAGCAAAATGGGATGGAGAGTCGAGAGTAGAGCAATTATTTGATTGCTTTGTTTTTGACCCGAAAGATTCTCTAAGAAAGCTGATTCTTCAAAATCTATTCCGAAAATGGTTGGTCTCCTGTGTAGTGATGGCCTTCAATGAAGGAGAAAGCGCGGCACAAGGAGTACTGGTTTTGAAGGGACAACAAGGGGTTGGTAAAACCAGATGGCTACAATATCTCCTACCAGAATGCGGGAGGACTTGGGGGAAGGATAGTGTGGCTCTCGATCCCACTAATAAAGATGATGTAATGAAAGCGACAAGGTTCTGGATCGTTGAACTGGGCGAAATTCGTTCCAGTATTCGACAAGAGAAACTTGATCGTCTGAAGGCCTTTATCACCGAAAGTACAGATGTCTACCGACGTCCTTATGATCGTAAAGAATTAAAGGCACCAAGGAGAACGGTTTTCTTTGGTACTGTTAATAATGACCAGTTCCTTAAAGACGATACTGGAGAAAGACGCTATTGGATTCTACCAATAGCGGATATCCAGCTAGATCAGTCCTTGGATATTAATCAGCTATGGGGTGAAATCACTCACCTAGCCCTGAATCTCCGTGAGCCACATTGGCTTAATCGGGAGGAGATCAAGGAGGTAAATGATCAAAATGCTGAATACAGAGTCATTTCACGAGAGGAACAGGTACTAATCGATACTTATAATTGGGGGGCTCCAAAAGAACAGTGGTTTGAAAAAACTGCTAAAGAAGCATGCTTGGATGGCAATCTAAGCTCCAATCATACTCGAGAAGTCGGGAAAATCCTCACAAGAATGGCAACTGAAGGGTTGATAACACAACGACGTATCAACTCTAAGGGAAATGTATATATGTTGCCGCCATTATTGATTTCTATGGTTGATCCGCTATCGTAGAAGTGATCTTGGAAGAGCTCCTTACCCAAAGCGGCGGGGAGCTCTTTGAATGATTTGGGTGATAGCAGCGGTTTTTCTGATATCACCGCTTGAGGCTACTTGTATAAAGGTCTTTTAAAGTTAGTGAGATGGTGAAGGTGGAAATCCAAAAACCTTAGTGGGTTTGGGGGTGTACCTCTATTGTTGTTCTAATAATAAAAAACGACTTTTATGTCTTTGTAGTCTCACCACTATCACTAGGATCCAAAGCTCTAATAAATCAAGAGGTAATTAGGTGATAGTGAATCAAAAATGACTGTCACGTCAATACCACTTTAACATCACTAAATCTAAACTTCGAAACTTCAAAAAAGAAAGTAGTGTAGAAATGAGTAGTAAGTATTGTGAATTCTGCTGTTTTGGATATGAATCAGTAAACACGAGGCAACACACTAAATTCCATAAGAGGCTAATTGCGGCCAAAGAAAGAGACCCCAGGTTAATGATGCCATCCGATATGATAGACGACATCAAATATCAAAATAACGTGAAGGTTGGAGATTTCACACTTCCCTTACAAGAGCGAGTAGAAGCAGCAGAGATTATACTAACAGCACTCTGGTCACGAGATTATAGGCACACAGCTTATGATCCGTACTATGTGACATTAGAAGAATATTTCGCAATGTTTTTGTGTGCTAATAAGAATGGAGCTTGGTTTTCAGAAAGCCCAGATATTATAAAATCTCTTATAAAAAAATATGGTGAAAAACTAGGAATTGCTACAGGAAGCAGTGCAGTTGACAGAAAGCTTGTGAGAAAAAAAAAGAGAAAGAGAAAGAGATAAAATGGTATAAGCCTTATGAGAAGTCCTTTGAGATTTAAAACTCTCATTGGGCTTTTTCTATTTTCATCTGAAAGGAGGCAGACTATGTGGCGTGTTGTCGGTTTAATTATGGTTGAGTTTATTGAGTATTTAGTTCAAAGGAGCCGTGGTGGTGGTAGAGGTGGAGACTTTTAATCCAAAAGAAAAAGGAGTGTTTAAAATGCCAGTAGAAAGATTTATTTGCCCTGATGGGAAAGAGCAATTTGTCAGCGAGTGCTTAGTCGAATGCCGAATGAAAAGCCGATGTATGTTTTTGCCGACCTTACAGGTGATTGCAAGAGCACAGGAACGAACAACCGATTTTACTGTAACTGAATTGATTGGAGGGACGAGAGAAGCTTATTTGAAGCGAACCATGAGATATGCTATTGATCCACAGAAACAGATGTTTTCCATGCAGGGGAATGCAGTCCATCATTTTATGCAGCAGTTTTCTAATGTGAAGATTTTACAGGAGATACGGCTTCAAGGTGATGGGTACTCTGGCCAGTTTGATATGTATGGGCAACTCCTTGGATTTGAAAGAGATACCCTTGGAGATATTAAAGTAACTAGTTCATACAAAATCTCCAAAGCACTAGGCTATCGACAGGAATCAGTAGATACAGGCACAGTATATCAAAGCGGAGCAAGGAAAGGGCAGGCTAGAAAACGTAAAATCTGGCATGAAGATGGAACCAGAGGGGTATTTGACTGGGCATTACAATTAAATGCTTATCGTATACTCCTTTCTTTGTATGGACTTTCGGTGAATAAGATGGTGATTCAAGCGATTTGTCGTGATGGAAGCTTGCGAGTTGCTCAAGAAAGGAATTTGGATCGTGCTGTTTACCTAATCCCAATCCGAAAGATGAGCGATTTGTGGGTGAAGAAATATCTAGGTATGAAACGAGACCGATTGAAAGAGGCTATGGATAACCAAGCTATGCCTCCAGTTTGTAGGAAGAGAGAGCGATGGAATGATCGGAAATGTAAGGACTTTTGTGAAGTCTCTCAATTTTGTGATTATGCTCAAAGTTTAAAGAATGCCAATGTAGTTCACTTACGAAAGGAGAAAGCGGCGTGAAGAATATAGCAAGTAAATTGGTTAAGGTGATGGAGAGCTGCCGATTTGTAAAAAAGCAGGGAACAAATGACTACCACCACTATAAATATGCTACTGCCTCGGATGTTATGGAGAAAGTGAATATGGCATTAGTACAGCAAAATGTGGCAGTTTTCACGAAGCCAGAACTGATTGAATTCCAAGAAGTTGTGAATGCCAAAGGAAATGTAGAAAAATTAGCTACAGTAAGAACCTTGGTCACTTTGGTTGATGCAGAAAGCGGAGAGAGTATTGAATTTGTTGGACTAGGGAGTGGTCAAGATATTGGGGACAAATCTATTATGAAGGCCCAGACAGCAAGCCTTAAATATGCTTATATGATGACTCTTTCCATTGCAACAGGAGATGACCCAGAAGCAGATGGCACAGTTGACGAGCGAATGCAAAACTCCCTAGAACCGAAAGGAAAGAAAGTAGAATCAATGATTAGCTGTGCTGACTGCGGAACTGTAATTACTGCAACAATGGAGCGTATTTCGTTAAATCGGTATCATCGACCTCTTTGTCTTGGTTGTCAATCAAAAGAGAAGTCAAAACAGGCAAGGAGTGCGTAGTATGAAAGTTTATGAAGTGGTAACTCAGCGACTACTAAAAAAAATGGAAGAAGGAATAATCCCTTGGGCGAGAGGATGGAAGCCCAAGTATCATCTGCCTGTAAATTGGGTTACTGGAAAGCCTTATCAAGGAATGAACCTGATGCTCTTGAATTGGAATGCTCAATATGCCACATACAAACAAATCAATGAGGCAGGCGGTAAGGTGAGAAAAGGAGCAAAATCCTATCCAATTATATTTTGGAAAACCTTCGAAGTGGAAAAAGAAGCAAAAGAAAATAGTGTGACTACTGAGACAAAATACTTTTTGCAATACTACTCAGTATTTGAGGTAGGCATTGATACAGAGGGGATAGAGCGAAAAGAATTGCCCCCCATGCCCATTTACCAGAGTAAGAAACTGGTTGAATCATACTTGAAGTCAGGGATCATAATCAATCATGGTTATCCATCGGCTTCTTATGAAAAAGAACGAGATGCAATACGAATGCCCCATCCAGAAGCGTTTAAGGACATTAATTATTACCAAAAGACTTTATTCCATGAAATGATTCACTCCACAGGTCATCCATCTAGGCTTGCAAGACCATTGGATACCAAATCAGAAAATCTAAAGTCCTATGCAAAAGAAGAATTGATCGCTGAAATTGGAAGTTCTTATTTGTGTTATCTAACTGGGATCGATAGTGAGGCGATTTTAAATCAAAATGCTTCCTATCTTCAAAGCTGGCTTCGAGTTCTCAATGACAATCCGAAGATGCTCATTACGGCTGCTTCAGCGGCTCAAAAAGCGGCGGGTTATATTGAGGGTTGCCAAACTACTCAAAAAGCAAAAGTCGCCTAGAAACATCGTTTATGGGCAATTAAACAAATAGGTAAGTATTTGATGAAAATGTTGACTAGACACAATGGAATTGAGTCTAACTCAAAAGTACTGAAAACTCCCTAAATATAAGGGTTTTAAAGAAATTAAGTTAGATTTAATGGATGGATGGAAGTTTGAAGAGATCAGTAAATACCGACTCAAAGGCTTCGAATCTATGATACTCAATTCCATTGTGTCTAACTCACTATTGGAAGGAGGGATTATGAACTTTGTCAGTCCGATACGAAGTAAAAAAGAAATACAAAAATTGAAAGAGTATTTAAAAGAAACGAGTGAGCGTAATTATGTTCTCTTCCTTTTTGGAATTCATTCAGGCCTAAGAATATCCGATTTGCTAAATCTTCGAGTGGAACAAATTATTGATACTCAGTTAGTAGTGCTCAAAGAGAAAAAGACTGGAAAGACAAAAAGTTTCCCAATTGTACCAGCACTACAACGAGAGCTACATGTTTATTTGAAGGATCGAAAGAGTGGATGGATTTTTCCATCTAGGCAATCTGATCGTCCGTTAGGCAGAAAAATGGCCTATTGTATTTTGAATAAGGGAGCACAAGCGGTAGGAATTAAAGAGCCGATAGGAACACATACATTAAGAAAGACTTTTGCCTATTGGGCTTATAAACAAGGGACTAGTCTGGAGTTGATACAAAAAATACTCAATCACTCATCAGCTAACGTAACTCTTCGTTATATTGGAATTACTCAAGAGCAGATTGATGATGTGTATCGGAAAATGGAATTTTGAGAGGAGTGGTAAAGTGATTTTAAAGCAGAGAGCATCAATCTTTATAGGTGTATTTATTGTGATCGTCATATGTTCAGGATGTGTATTTGATTCCGCAGAAAAGCAACTTGAAACAACAAATGTGAATACATTCCCGACAGAAAAAGTACGCATATTTGATTCCGCAGAAAAGCAACTTGAAAAACAGGAAGAGGCTTTGCTAAAAAAAGTTGAAAAAGTACACCAAGAATTAGCGGAAACGGGCGCAGATCAATACTGGAACACACCTGCTTCGATTTTAGAATTTAAAAATGCAACCATTAAGGATTATCATATAGTAGATCGAAAAACAGGTGCTGGTGTAGCTACGCTTGAGTATTACACAGAACGCTATGGGAAAATGATTATAGCTCAAGTAACATTGGTATTTTTGGAAGAAAATGATAAATTACTTGCTTTTGTATTAAAATATCCAGTAATTCTCAAAAATGGTCAAGCCAACATTTTAGAGGAAGAAATTTCAACACTTCTAGGAGCATATACTAAAATCATTGATCCTACTGTTAAATTCGATAAAAATGTGATTTCACGAATTGGATGGTCTTTTATGAAAGCAAATCAAACAGAGCACCAAATAGCCAACCTAGAAAGCCAACTAGGGTCTACAGCTTCTTTACAATTAACTTTTGTCTTTAATAGAGAAAATTCTGGAACAATCGTTAGTTATATCTCTGGAACACCAGTGAATCCTGAAAAGCTACAGAAGCTTCAAGCTTTATTTGCTGTACAGGAGAATAAAGTGGACTATGAATTTTTAACACCAAAAGAAAGAAATACTTATAAATCCAACAAAAATTTTACTCGCGAAAAAGAATAGTAATAAAGACCAGCAAAATCATGAAAAATCCAGTTGCCTAGCATGGTAGTGACAGCATAATTTGGTTTCTCGTGACCTGAGGAGAAATCAAAAGAAAGTAAATGAGGTGATTAATTATTTCCAAGTCTTGGTATAAATAATAGCTGAGTTGTAGGATGAGGCTTTCGACAACTAGAAGAATAAATATTTAGGAGCTGGCTTATGAAAAAATATCTTATAACTTACATTGGATTGTTATTAATACTGATGATTGGGTGTTCCAACGAACCACCACAACAGGAAACAGAACTTCCGAAGATAAAACAAGAATCGCTGCTGCCTAATGAGAGTCCAACCAAGGTTGAAGAGAAAAAAGACCAACAGGCTGACATCCCTAAAGCGGAAGTAGTTCCCCAAGGTTTCGATCCAAATGATCGGTGGATTCAACTCATCCAAGCAGGTGGATTCAAGTATAGTCACACAAACAAAGCTAAATTTGTATTTTTGAAAATTGAACGATCAAAATTATCATCCCAACCAAAGATAACGGATGAAAAGATGCTGAGGTTAGTGTATGTGGCATCTGCTAATCCCAGCTTTCTGAAGGATGGTAGTGCTTTGTATATTCAGACCCCCAAAGGCGAAATTGTCTACATTGTTCGGTCAGATAGTAGAGTCCCTCACAATGAAATTTATTTGTTTGCCTTTGATGAAGTAATGAGTGTGCCAGATAAACATAGCTTCACTCGAACCTTCAAAGTGTTTGAGCCGATATCAGGTCGGTCAGACTGGGATGAAAATGCTGAGATATTATACGATTTAAACTTTCAGATAGCAAAACAAATATAAACATGACCTCTTCTACTCGGTAGAAAATGAGCAGCAGGGGTGGTGCAAAGAATGGTTAAATATGGGAATTTAATACAGACTGGGGAGTGCTTATGGCTCGAATAAAGAGGATAAAGAAATTGTGAGTATGAAATTGAAAATAGTATAGTTCTATGGCCAATATACTCATTTGATAATTCGTATTTATGCGGATAGCAAAGAAGGTTACTTACCTCTTAATTTCAGGAACTGATGAAGAGAGGGGACTCCCCTTTTTTTAGAATATAATTTGAGAAAGGCGTGATTATTATGACTGAAGGTCAAAAAGAAAAATGTCAATATATTATTCATTCAGCAGCAGTAGCGGGAGCTGGAGTTGGAGCTTTTCCAATCCCTGGTCCTGATATAATCCCTCTCATTGGAATTCAGAGTGCAATGATACTGGGATTGGCAACAGTCTTTAAAATTTCGATAACCGAAACAGCAGCGAAAGATATTGCTAAAACGGCGATTACAGGCCAAATGGGAAAAATGCTTGCAGGACAACTCTCAAAGCTGGTTCCAGGGGCTGGTAGCTTCATAAATGCAACTATAGCAGCAGGTATTACAGAAAAATTAGGGTGGGATATAGCAGAAGATTTTGTTAATCGGCAGAAATAAACACGAGAGGTAAATACGTTCCTCTTACTCGGTATAATATTATCAAAGAGGGTTGCTGTTATACAGGAACCGAAGAATTACCCAAGCTAAAATTTACAAATAGATGAATGGGAAGTGAACATAATGAATAAAAACGAAGAAAACAAAGTTATTTATCAAACGATTGAAGCTTTGAAACCAGTAAAATGCCTTATCAATGAAGCATACAAAGCGATTGACCAAAAAGATCGAATTGCAACAGATGACAAGGATTTAGGCAAGGTTTTTCAAAAGTTAGCAGGTGGTGCTGGTGGTGCTGTAGTTGGTGGTGGTATCGGATATGCAGCATTGTTTTTTGCAGGAATACAAGGATTTGCAGCTCCAGGGATAGCAGGAGGTCTTGCTGTATTAGGTGGTACAATGTTGGGCGGACTAGCAGTCTTTGCTGCTCCTGTAGTTATTTTGGGTATAGGTGGATACGCGTTAATGAATCGAACTGATCGCAAGAAGCTTCTGGGGGAAAAGTTACGATTACGAAGCGAATTGACCATACTAACCGATAAAATAGCAAACCAAATCAAGTTGGTGGTCGGACAGGAGCGTAAGAGTTATTTGGAGAAGCTATCTATTTTACTGGAAAGCGCAGTTATTGATCTCAACCAAGATATAACTTTGGAAAAATAACTTCGCAAAGTTAAATAAAAACGCCCCTTTTACTCGGTATAATATGAGTAGAGGGGGTGTTGCTATTTGAAACCTAAACAATTTCGGGCGATTGAGTTGATTTTACAAGGTAAGCCAGACACAGCTATTGCCAGAGAGTTAGAAGTAGATCGGTCAACAATTCCAAGATGGCGTAATAGCGAAGAGTTTCGTTTTGAATTAAATCAAGCCAGAGAAGCAATGCAGGAAGCGTTTAAAGAACGCCTCTTTTTTTTAGTCCAACAATCCATACGTGTCTGCGAAGATGCCTTGAAAAGTGGAGATACTCGTGTGGCATTGGCACTAATTAAAAGGTTTGATTAGGGATATTTATGCCTTAATCTAGGCTGGATTAATGATATGGTGATTGAGGGGAAACCTACTGCACCCATTCAGTAGTTAGTAGATCAATCGGATTAAAAGGCTTGGTACTTGCGAGAGAATTTGATATTTCAACTCGGCAGGATTTTTTAACAATCAGACTGCCAAGCGGTAGAAAGCTTTTCTATGTACAACCAAGGCTTAAAGAAAAGCGATTCGGAAGAGCCGCAGTTCACTATATGGGGCTAGAGCAAGGCCGGTGGACAGAACTATCCACTTATGGGGGGAAGCTGACTGAAAACGTAGTACAGGCGATTGCTAGGGACTGCTTAGCCGAAGCGATCAAGCGAACCCTTGCGGCAGGATATGAAATCCTGATGCATATTCATGACGAAATCGTTTTCGATGTACCTGAGGAATGACTTGATATGGATGAAATTAACCGAATTATGGGCGAGCCACTAGAGTGGGCTCCCGGATTACTTTTAAAGGCTGAGAGCTTTATTAGTGACTATTATATGAAAGATTAAAAAGGCGACTGTTGCCTATTTGCTTCTTTCAATAGTCCAATGATGGAGAGAATAATAAGTATTGGAAGAGCAAAGAGGAATAGTGCGATTCCTAGAACAGGTTCGAGATTGAAAATGACAATCATACTTATAGAGACAATAACAGTTGTAATGCCCAGTGCGCTGTAATTTTTCGCAATAAATATACTCACCAATGCCCAAACGGAGAGGATACAGAAAGCATATGCCATTACTACAATGTTTAAAACAAAAAACATGGCAATAAGAATGAGAGTGACTATAAAAAAAGCTGTTTGAGGCAATAAGAATTTTTTCATATGATCCCTCCTAGTAACCTTCATAGGACTCATCACGTTCCTTAACCGATGTATATTTTTTATCGGTAAGTATTATTGTGTATGTTTCCCGCCCACTTTTTTGAAAAGGAAATGTCGCAATAGTTCTTTTACTTGAAATGTCAAAGTGATGGGAACTCGAGCCCATATCATCTTAAAAAGCCTGATTAGTGAAAGTAAAAGAATAAAAATAGAATCTAGAATATAAATTTTCATCATTGATCAATAAGTAGATAGAAACTAACTTGTTTTTATTAAAGATATAAAAAATTTGAACTAAAGAAGATGAATCTGCACGGTGTATCGCCGCATTTTTAGCAAGATACATGGAATTAGGCCCCTCTGTTTTTAAGTAAGGAAACTCTGGTGTTGGCGTTTGTATCATGATTAATGATTTTTTGGAGATTTTCCTTGCTAATAGTTTCAATTTTCTTTTTCTCAATTTTCGGTATCTCTACATACTCCATTGGATTTTTTTCAATAAGACCATCTTTGACAGCAATATTTAATGCAGCTGACAAAATGAGGTAGATTCTCCGGATGGTATTAGGAGACAATCCTTTTTTTCCATTAACAGTCTCAGATGTAATTCTCGTGTTGATCAATTTTTGAGCATCTGAACGAGAGAATTTCTCTAAAAGAATTTTTTCGCAATCTAGATAGATATAGCTCTCGGCACATCCCTTATAGTTTAAATAGGTTGATAGTTTTTGTTCGGATCGATCCATCACCATGATCATTTTTTTGCTTAGTTTATTTTTTAGTTGTCATTGATTGTTCTCCGGAAGATTGCATTTTACTTTATGAATATTTCCATGTGTATCTTTACAAGAAATATAAAATATCTGGCTACGCTCAAGTTTTAGTTGATCGCATAGAACATATTCAATTTCGGCAAATAAAATTTCGAATCGCTTCATTTCGCCAACATTTAGTTTATATGGGAGAGAAATTCGTTGTTGTTCATCTGATATTACCCAGTTATGAGTAGGGGATATTTCTTTTGAATCAACTATAAAAAATACGGATTGAATGCCAATGGGGTAATACCAAGTATTTGTGATTTCAAAAAAATATACAGAGTTTATATCTGTAGGCGAAAGATAAAAGGCATTAGTTAATAATTTTGGTTTTCGAAGTTGCAAAGCCACTAGTACTGCGGCTAAAGTTGCAAACCCAGCAAACCATTGGCCAAGAGCCCCGATCATACCCCAATTAATATCTCCTAAGTTCATATTTATCTCTCCATAATTTTCAAAATTATTCTGTAAATAAAATCAAAATTATATTGAATTAATCCAACAATGATTCCAAATAAGGAAAGAAAAAAAGTGTACCTGGCCCAACGGAATGTATCATTCGATTCTTTTCGCAACAATATGAGTTGATTAATCATTTCTTTGTTAATTACGACCTGCTGTTCTGCAATGCTTTTGTGTTCGTTTTGAGTCTCAATACTTTTTTCTAATATTGGTTTTATTTCTTCATTTAATATTTGACCCAAAGTTGCGATTTTAGAAGGTGGAAATAGTTGGTCTAACCTAAAAGGATTTTCTTGTGGTTCAGGTATTCGAGAAGAATTTCCTATAATTGCCCTTTGGACATTCGTCATTTTGTTAAGATTTTTTAAAGCACCATTTTGGACAACATCAGATTGAACTTTCATTGCTTTTGCCAAAGCGGGGTTTGATTTCATAAATTTGAGCTGTTCTTTTTCAGATACTCCTTCGAGTTCGCTAGAAGTAATGTTATTAGTTATAGAATCATTAATTCTTTGAGCATTTTCTGTCATCGTTTCTAAAATTTCGGGATTTTCAGAATGATACTCTTCTCTTTCATCTGGAGAAAGTTTTTTGTAGTTACGATAAGAAATATCGTCAGGGAAGTTATTTTTGTTCTGAGTCATCTTATTTCCTCCTAAAGAAAAAGCCCCAATGCGGCGGGGCGGCAATCTTTTCTATTTAAATAATACGAATAATCCTGTGATTGCAGCAA
>JAGOHU010000006.1:0-5130 GCA_017995975.1 Negativicutes bacterium | reverse complement strand
TCCAATAGCAGCAATGATTGTCCATTTTGAAGAAGACTGTGATTCTTTTTTTAGTTCAATGATTTCATTTAATAAAAGTCCGATTAACTCAACTTGTTTTTCTTGAATTATGTTACCATTTTCCAAAATAGGATTCACACGTTTACTAATTTCTTTTGCTATTTCTTTATCCAGAGGTTTTACTTTTAAAAGTTCTGGTGGTGATATTAGAGGACGGATATTTTCGCGATAAATAGGTGTGGGAAAGGCATGGAGTTCTTTGGGTATTCCAAGTTTTTCTGCAATGGTCATTTTTTCAGGAAGGCCTAAATCTTGTAACATTTTGGCTTGAGATGGGATCATTTTATTCAAGTCATTTATGGTTTTTAAAAATTCAGAATTGCCACCAAAAGCTTTTTCGATGATTTTAAGTTGATCATTTTTGTTCATGAATAGCCCCCCCCTCTAAAAAACTTGGAATGGCTTGTGACTAATCTATATTTTCCTCAAACTCTAGTTCTAATTGAATGGGGTGAGTGCCATATTTTTTTTGGAAAAGGGCATTGAATTGCTCTTTTGAATCTGAGATAGACATTAGTGCAGTAACTTCATGAATCTGTTTTTTTAAGTGCTCACGACCAATGTCCGGAGTCAACGATTGGTGCCAGCGATAACGGTAATTTCCTTTTTCGGTTTTGCCTGTTTGTTGTTTTATTTTATCCATGACACCATTTGGTAGTTGTTCATAAATATATTTGGTTGTTAATTTACCAATAAAAGATGGTTTATTTCGAATATACTTTGCAATAAAGGGTAATTTCCAGAGGCGGAAAATATTTTTATAGAAATCATCAGTAAACGTTAATTGCCATTTTAAAACTTCATCAGCAACATAAGCATTTAGTATTTTTTGAAGTTCAAAACGTTCACGTTCGTACTGATAGCCAGTTGCTTCATCCACAAGGGCTGTGATACCGACAGTTGCAAAAGCTTTCATTAAGATGTAAGCTTTTTCTGCAGTTTCTTCTTGTGCGCTCGTTAATCCATTGCTATTTTTAGCAACAATCCAAACATCGCAGATTTCTGGAAGTAAAGTTGCATCAATCCCAACAGCTTCTTTTCCAGAAGTATTTATATATCGAATTGGGTTCATCAATTTTTCACGTAATTCACTAGAAATATATGGTGCGAGATAACTCGCAGACAGATATTCTGGTAAGACAGGGGCACCTTGTTTTTTTAACTCCCAATATGCACCACTACCTTTTTTTCCTAAAGCAGTAGCAAGGCTTCGATCTACGAAAATCCTTGTTCCATCCTCTAACACTGCGCACGAAACAACAGTTTCTCCAAGATTCAAAGACCCTTGATGTGTTGCTTTTATCATCCGAAATCCTCCTTTTTCAGTTAAGCGCTTTTTTTAGCTTTTTCTAAACAAAGGTTGTTATAAAGTACTGGGAAAACAGGATTTTAGTCCAGCGCCTTTGTTTGTGGAAAGATTATTTCCAAAGTCCTTGATTATTTTCTCTAGCTTCAGTCTGATATTGTCTAAAGTGACCAACAGATTTTACATTGGGTTGAATAGTCATTAATTGAGCATATCCTTGGAGCACCAGATGGGCATTAAACATCTTAGTACGTATTTCATGATCAAGATATTCGGGCGGCGGGTTTTTCAAGCCACACATAGGCCAACAATCGTCCGTAGCGATCACGCTGGCCAACATCAAATTCTAAGTAGATGGTTTTTCCTTCAGTCAAAATATTTTTTGTGAATTCAAAAACTTCAGCTCCAAAATACTGGATACCTTTTTTAGGGTGTTTGGTTTCAGGCGTGTCTACTCCAATGAGTCGGACACGCTCTTTTTTTTCATCCAAAATTACTTGGATGGTATCTCCATCAACAACTCGCAGAATTGTCGCTTCATATATTTGGATTTTTTGAGCTGACTCCTGGGCTAAAACCATAGTTGAAAAACTCAAGAAGAGTAGGGTAGTGGATAGTATTTTTTGAAGTGTCATCAAATTCTACTCAATAACTCCGCTTTTTTACTTTCGAATTCTTCTTCTGTAAGGATACCTGCACCTTTTAATTCAGCTAGTTTTTTTATCATTTCAATTGGATTTTTTTCCACTGGCGTTGTGATCGTTTGAGGAACTTCAAGAGTTTCTGGAACTTCCTCATCAGGTAAAGTATAAGGAACTTTATCAAGTATTTTACCATATTCTTTATCACTCAATTCCATTACAAACTTCTCGCCAGTTTTTAATTCACAAGCAACAAAATTAGATTTCTTAGTTCCTTTAGTTAGTACACCCGCAAGTAGTCCAGCAGGGCCAAGTAATGCTCCACCAAGAAGCCCTCAACCAGCAGTTCTAAGAAATGTTTTTGCAGTTTCTTCAGTAAGTAATTTAGTACCAAGCAATTCTTTTGCAAGTACAATTTTTCGACCATTAAATATTCCACCAACATGGAGCATCATGTCTGCAATTCCACCCCCAAAAGTAGTATTAACGAATACTTCATTTTTTTTAAAATCTCCTTTTAAGTATGTTGCCATATTCCATTCCTCCAACTATTTGATTTTACTCAAGATTTCTGATCCGAAAATAGGTCATTCCTTTAATATCTTTTCCATTTAGTTGATAGCGCCCACACGACCAAGAATTCTCATGATTAACCACTTCTTGAAATAGTATTGTTCCAAAAACCATTGCAGCTCTGTCTATATTTTTCTTTGCAGCGATATAGATTGGTTCATAAACTGTTCCAGTCCAGTCGGAACCTGGAATCCAACTAGAGGTTAAAACTTCCGAACCTAAAGCTGTTTTGTCCAAAAAAGCTTGAAGAGTTTCTCGTATTTTTTGTAATTCTGTTGGTGGGATATTCTGGATAATTACTTCATTTTCTTTCAGATGAGGGATATGTGTAACCTTTGTTTCTTTTTTTATTCCATCAATATAATATAGTGCCATTTTTCAACCACCTTTATATTTTTTTGATAATTATATTTAATTCGACATATTTAAATAAAATCCTACTTTATTTAGAAAGGAGGAAAAGTGTACCTCAATACTTACGAATAATCGAAAAATAATGATATCGATCGGGGTAGTCGAAAGGCTACCTTTTGTACAAAACAAGAGCTTTTCTGGGTTGATTTTGTGAGAAGCTACGAATACTAATCCGAAACACTGAAACGCTTTTAGAGTACCTTAGACTAACTAAGGTGAAGCAGGACGATCTAAAGGATGTGGGGTTTTTTGTGGGTGATGAGTTGAGGGACGGCAAGGGGAAGGGTTTGAATTAATATCTTCTGAATTTAGAAAATAAAACCTGTCCCTTATCGGAAAAAACAATATGTAAAAGCTGATGAAATAATAGATAGTTATAATAAAAAGCGACCCAGCTCAAGAAGAGTTAGGCCGCTTTATTTGTGGTAGTTAATTATTTTACCTGTCGAGAAAGTCCGTTTGATTGAGACTTTACTGTCAGATCATTCGGGGCTTTTTTCTCGTGGAGGTGATATTTTTTATTTTTTCGGGTCGATTGTCTTGGCTTGTTCGATGGCTTTGGTGTACATTTCTAAAATGGAAGGGAGCTGATCTAAGCTTAAGATGGTTCCTTTTTTGCTCAAGCCCCAGACACTATCTTTTTTGGATTTATACCAGCGAGACATGGTGATGAATTTTTTATCTTCTTTTACACAGATTGTAAATACGTGTTTTGCACCGTCTCCGTAGGGGATTTCTCCGACTTCGACTTCTTGTTCCCAAAAGGTACGGGTTTCGGCGGTTGACTTGGTTGTTTTTCTAGAGGTTGATTTTTTCTTCATTGGTTTAAGTCCTCATTTCTTCTACATGAGCTCTTGAAAGCTTCATTGTCTCATTAGACTATACCATATTTTCAGTGGTATTGCAGGTGTAAGTGGTTTTTACATTGCCTTGGGTGACGATTTTTCTCGGGGTGGTCTGAGCATAAAAAAACCAAGGGCTAGTAACCACATTCCCTGCTACAATTGCTCGGGAGATTACTGCTCTTGGTTTTTCTATATTTCGAGTAACTGGAAAAGGGTGGATTGTTAATTCACCAGACTTTCTTTGGGATACTAATTTATCTTGAGTAAGTGGAAGTCCTTAATTGGAAAGGAATTTAGGTTCATATCGGGATGTTCCTACAACGGCGAAGATTTTATAGGTTTTGAATTTGCCCCGGTATTTTTCAGGGATCGGCACATCGAAGCGGGTTTGCCGTTGGGGTCTGAGTAGGGAGGCACCGGCGTAGCCCGAGATCCGATCGATTTTTACATTTTTTTCGTCATATAGATCGATTTTGATGACTACATTACCATAAGAAGTACGGGAGTCATTGCGGACATAACCTGAGATGTCACCAGTGAGGGCGATGTCGTGGGAGACGATGACTAAGCCTGGGGAAGAATTGATCTCTGCGTAGCTTGTCGGTATGTGTAGGAAAGAGAGCAGGCCCATGATAAGGACTACCAGAGAAAGTCGATAGATTTGAGCCGTTTGATTGATCATTTTTATCACTCCAAAACATAATCTTAATAAGTTCGTATAGATAGAATACTTGGTGAAGAGGGATAATCCCTTCTTTTTATTAAAGATTATTACTTTTGACTAAAGCAGATAAGGTATAATGGAGATAAAAAATGAGTGAGTTGGAGGCATAAAATGAGAGTTGTAGGAATTAATGGAAGTCCACGAAAAGATGGGAATACTTTTTTGGCTTTAGAGGAAATGAGCAACCAACTGAAAAAAGAAGGAATTCAAGTGGAGATTGTCCATGTAGGTGCTGATTCGATCAGGGGGTGTATTGGCTGTGGCTACTGCACGACTTCGGAGGAAAATTTATGTGTATTTAAAGATGATATTGTGAATGAGACGATCCAAAAGCTCCGAGAGGCCGATGGGATTATTTTTGGCTCCCCTACTTATTATGCAGGGATCGCCGGTACGATGAAATCTTTTTTAGATCGCGTTTTTTTTACCAATTCGGCAGCTCAGAAATTTAAGCACAAGATCGGGACTTCGGTCGGTATTGCTCGGAGAGCCGGGGCAGTCGATGTGGTTCACCAATTAAATAATTACTTTTTACTGGCTGAGATGGTGGTGCCTCAAAGCCAATAT
>JAGOHU010000095.1 GCA_017995975.1 Negativicutes bacterium | reverse complement strand
AGGATCATGAGCTGGAGTAATTTTTACTGCACCAGTTCCAAATTCTTTTTCTACCGAATCATCAGCAATAATCGGGATTTCTCGGTTTGCTAAAGGAAGTAGTAATTTTTTACCTATCAACTCCTGATAACGTTCATCTTCTGGGTGTACCGCAACCGCAACATCACCCAGCATCGTCTCAGGACGAGTAGTAGCAATTTCTAAATACTTACCTTCTTCTCCTACTACTGGATAGCGAATTTGCCACAAATGACCATCCCGATCTTCATGTTCTACTTCTACATCACTTAAAGCAGTCTCACAACGAACACACCAATTAATAATACGATAACCTCGGTAAATTAATCCTTTTTCGTAAAGACCAATGAAAACCTCTTTTACCGCTTCACTACAGCCCTCATCCATGGTAAAGCGTTCTTTATCCCAATCACAAGAAACACCAATTCTTTTTAATTGATTTTGGATTTCCCCACCATATTTTTCTTTCCATTCCCAAACTCGCTCAATAAAAGCCTCGCGACCTAAATCGTAGCGAGATTTACCTTCACTTCTTAGTTGCTCCTCTACTTTAATTTGAGTCGCAATTCCTGCATGATCCGATCCAGGCATCCAAAGAGTTCGATATCCTTGCATCCGGCGCCAACGAATCAATATATCCTGCAGTGTATTGTCTAATGCATGCCCCATGTGAAGCTGTCCCGTTACATTGGGAGGTGGCATAATGATTGAATAAGCTTTCCCCTCACCAGGTTCTGCATGAAAATATTTCTTTTCTTCCCAGTTTTTATAATTCAGTTCCTCAATCTCTTTTGGACTATAAGTTGTTGGGATTTCTTTCATTTCTTTGTCCCTCCTAAAAATAATAAAAAGCCCTTTCATCCCATGGGACGAAAAGACCTTCCGCGGTACCACCCAGTTTTTCGCATAGCGAACACTCATAGACGATAACGGATCTGACCCGTGAATTCCTACTTTTTCAGAACTCCAACTCAAAAGCGACCTTCCCCAATTCTTTTTGCAAATGCCTTCCAGCCTCGGACATTCTCTCTGAAGCAAAGATTTTGGGTACTCCTCTTCCTCATAGCTTTTCATTATATTATCTCTATCCTAGCAATCAGGCCACTACTTGTCAACCCTTATTCAACCGAGCTCTCTTGGTTGACTCTTTAGCTCCTTTAATTTTTGGTTCACTTGCCTTAGATGATTTCGCATTCGCTTTTTCGCTTCTTTGGGATTTCTGTTTTCGATCGCTTTCAGCACATCATGGTGAGTGTTATAAATCTCAGCCAAACTTTCTTGGTCTAAAAACAATTGCTTTCTCGAAGCTTGGTAAGTGCATTTCATTAAATTTGCAACTACCTCCATCAATCTAACCAATAATGGATTTTTGCATGATTTAGCAATAGCTAGATGAAAATCCGCATCTGCCACATCTCCAATGCCACCACTACGCACTTCTTCAACCATCGCCTCCAGAGCCCGATTAATATTTTCGATATCTGCTTCCGAAGCTCTCTCAGCAGCTAAAGCAACCATTTCAACTTCCAATATTTCCCTTACCTCGGAAAAAGATTCAAGTTCGTCTTCCGCCCCATCCAATTGAAACAGAGTCGCTAAGGGTTCCAACAACCCTTCAATTTTAAATTGCTCAACAAAGCTTCCATCTCCTTGTCGGATACTAATCATACCAATTGCAGATAATGATCTCAGGGCTTCACGAATGGTAGCCCGACTCACACCAAAAGTTTCTGCAAAATCTCGTTCTGAAGGTAAGCGGTCACCAGGCTGTAAATGGCCCTGTAAAATCATTTCTTTTATTTGATCTGCTACCGAGGAGCTCGCTGTCTTAGGTTGAATTGGCTTAAACATTTTTTCTCTCCTCGTCACTAATTTTCGTTTTTAAGTATAACATAAAAAATCGTTGTCTTACCTAACAAAGCCTCTGGTAATTCTTATAATTTCAAAAAACCAACAACTTAATTTCAATATTTTTATTTTATAACATTTTACTCTAATCAACATTAGTTTTTGTGATTTTATATAATCCACCACGAAAGCAATTCGTCCCTTTGATTAGTAATTTATCCCAATATAAAGCAATTGATATTGCAAATAAATACCGAATGAAATACCTAACTCAATTAGACACAGAAAAAATCTTATACTCCAATAAGATAATAACTATCTTTGAAAGAATAACTTCCCTGAGGATGATCCGATTGGGGAAATTACATTTGATCTAACTAGTCGGAAAAATAGCTGGTGTTCAATTATTATCTCAGAGAATCACGATGCTGCAACGATATCTGGAATCCAATCTACTATCCTCATATCAAAGTAAAACATAAGATACTAATTGTATTTTGTAGAAAAGCAGCTGCAAAAAATTGCAACTGCTTTTTACTTTTACCAATTATAGTCTTCTTTTTCCACCACTCCGCGACCTGTTAATGAATCTAGCATAATTCGCTGCTCCAATTGAGCCACTAATTTCTTAGTAGATTTCACTGCATCGGGATTTACCGAAATCGAATCAATACCACTTCGCACAAGGAATTCCGTGAAGTCTGGATACACACTTGGGGCCTGCCCGCAAATGGATACAGTTTTTCCATCTTTGTGAGCTGTTTCAATTAATTTACGGATTGTACGACGTACCGCAAGATTTCTCTCATCATAGATATGAGCTACTGAATCATTATCACGATCGCAACCAAGAACCAACATCGTCAGGTCATTGGACCCAATAGAATATCCATCAATGTATTTATTGAATTGATCTGCTAAAATAATATTCGATGGAATTTCAGCCATCAAGTAGAGTTTGAAGTCCGGACCGCGTCGAATTCCTTCATCCTCCATGATTTTAACTACTTTTTCCATTTCCTCAATTGTGCGGCAGAAAGGAATCATAACTTGGAGATTTTTAAAACCATATTCTTCTCGCACTTTACGAATTGCTTTGAGCTCCAAACGAAAAGCAGGTTCATAAACTGGGTCATAATAGCGTGAAGCTCCACGCCAGCCTAAAAGTGCACTTGGCTCGACAGGTTCGTATTTGTCTCCACCAGTCAAATCCCGATATTCGCTGGATTTGAAATCACTTAATCGGAGGATGATCGGACGTGGTGCAAGAGCCTGACAAACTTTTCTCATACCTTCTGCTAGTTGCTCTACTACTTTATCAGCCCGACCAGTGGCGATTAGGTGGAGGGGATGTTCGTGAATTGAAGTAGTCCAAATAAATTCTTCACGCATCAAGCCAATTCCATCACATGGAAGAACTCCATAGCGATCTGCTAAATCTGGATCTCCTAAGTTCATCATTACTTTAGTTCCAGTTACTGGAATAAATTCAGCAGCTACCCCGCCACTTGTTTCAGATTCAGCAGGTTTTACCAAGTCTTCAATGCGTCCTTCATAGACGATTCCATTCGTAGCATCAACAGTTACTTCCATACCAGTTTTCAATACTCCCGATACAGCTTCTCCACGACTTTTCGTCCCCACAATACAAGGAATACCTAATTCACGACTTACAATCGAAGCATGACAAGTCATACCACCCGAATCAGTCACAATCGCAAGAGCTTTTTTCATAGCTGGAACCCAATCAGGAGCAGTCATTTCAGTAACAAGAATTTCGCCTTGTTTAAATTCATCGATATCTTTGGGATTCATGATGACGTGTACTTTTCCACTGACTCGTCCCGGGCTCGCAGGTAGACCTTTTACCAATACTTTCCGTTCTTGCATTGGAGCCTCATCCTCTTTTCTCGTGTTTTGACCCTCTTTATTGCGACGGGACCACACGGTTTCAGGGCGTGCTTGGAGAAGCCAAAGTTTACCATTTTCATCCAAGCCCCATTCCATATCCATATACCCACCATAATGTTTTTCAATTGATAAAGCATATTGAGAAAGTTCTTTGATCTGGTCATCAGTTAGCACAATTTTGTCCTGCTGCTCTTTCGGAACTTTTTGCTCTTCACAACCACTTCCTTTTTTACGAGCCCACATCACTTCCTGACGAACCACATCTTTTTGTAATATTGTCAAATCTTCTTTATTTACCCAATAGCAGTCAGGCGTAACAACACCTTGCACTACATACTCACCAAGTCCCCAAGCGGCCTCAATCATAATCTTGGTATCATCGCCATTTGCCACATCCACTGTAAACATAACGCCTGAAGCTTCTGAGAATACCATCATCTGTACTACTGCACTCAGCGCAACATCTAAATGGTCAAATCCTTTTTTTGTACGGTAGTAAATCGCTCGGTCTGTAAAGGTCGACGCATAACATTCCTGAACTTTGTAAATCACATCGTCAGCGCCACATACATTTAAGTAACTTTCTTGTTGTCCCGCAAAACTTGCATCTGGTAAATCTTCCGCAGTAGCACTCGAACGCACTGCCACAAAAGGCGTTTGTTCTCCTACTTTTTTAGCTAGCTCCGCATAAGCAAGACGAATTGCGTCTGCAATATGGTTTGGCATTTCTGCTCCGACAAGAGCTTCCCGAATTTTTGCCCCTGTTTCTCTGAGCTTTTGACCTTCTTCTACATCAGTCAATTCGCTGAGCCATTGCTCAATTTGAGCGCCCAAACCACTGGCTTTCAAAAATTGTCGGTAGGCCTCCGCAGTTGTCGCAAATCCATAAGGAACAGGCACCTGAGTTTTTGAAGTCATCTCACCAAGAGAAGCGGATTTGCCTCCGACTAGTGGAACATCACCAATCTCTAATTCGTCAAACCACAATACCAAAGCTGATTCTTTTGACACTGAAATTCCTCCCTCCAATTCGTTACATTGATTAGTATATACTAATTTGTTTTTGTGTACAATATTTTTTTGAAAATTCAATGTCATGTTATACTAGAATAAATTATGACTATAGATACATAAAGGAGAATTACATGTCGTAAATCAACCTAACTTTTGGGAAAGTCATTGTTATACTTATTGGACTTATTGCTACAGGATACATGATATTTTTATCTTTAATTGCAACTATTTTTGGAGCTCCAATTATTCGTGCAATTCTAATCATTATTATTTTTTTAATTCTCCTGATCGTACTTTACCAATGGATTTGGCATCCTAATTATATGAAACAAAATTTAAAATATTATCTTCTTTCGCTTCTAATTCCCATTATTTGTCTCGCTGGATTCCAGAGCTACAAATGGTATGACAATCGTATTCCTAAACTAAGTGACCAAGTAGATATTATAAAATACCAACCTTTCAAGGAAAAATCCCCCAATCCACTACTCGCAAATTTAGCTACTCCTGCAACCGTAAATTTCACTGCCGACCTCCCTCAAATTGATTGCGCAACCGCTCTATACCCACTTGCACCTTCTTTTGTCGAAGCAGTTTACCCTACCAACATAGATTATTATCCCTACCAACAAAATGGCACTAGTCCATTACTCGTTTCTAAAACTCCTCTTGCTAATGAAATCAAATGTCTAAAAATCAACGGCATTGCCCCAACTGAAGAAAATATTCGTAACGGAACCTATCCACTAAGCTCCAATTTTTACGCCATCACTTTAGCAGATAACTCTAATCCAAATGTTACTAAACTGTGAGAATGGATTTTATCTGATGAAGGACAAGAGCTCATACAAAAAACAGGCTATACCCGGATTAAATAACTTGAATAGAAAAACTCCCATTAAGAGCTAAATTCTTAATGGGAGTTTTTCATTATTTTAAATAAGCTATGACTAGCTTTTTACAAGCAATGAGACCATTGCTAAAAGAGCCCATTTCGGTATACTCATTAGTTTGATGAGCTGTTTCTCCATTTCCAAGTCCAAAGATAATCGTTTTGATAAATTGTGTGGTCTCTGTGCAGCCAAACTTCTCCGTAGGTATCCAGTTCGGTTTTTAAAATCTTACAACCAATTGCACAATCTCTTCTGATTTATTGGTGTGAACCGAGGCGAAATTGTTGATAATTTATAGGTCACCTTTAAAACTTGGAATTTTCTCAACTTCAAGCGCCCTTATACCAAATTCAATTTATTAAAGTCTGCTAGCTTAGCACCCATTAAGCGAATATCAGTAATCAAAGTCAATCGATTAATTTTAATTTCTTCATTCTCCGCCATTACCATCACCTGATTAAAGAAGCTTTCAATCGGTTCAGCTAATGTAGAAAGCGATTTTAGAGCTCTATCATAATCACGAACTGCAATAGAAGACTCCATTTCTTGACGAATCACTTGCCAAGCTCTCCACAGGTCTTTTTCAGCTTGTTCTTCTAAAAAGCTTTCTTTCACTTGGCCAATTTGATTATTTTCTTTTAAAATATTACCAATCCGAATCATAGACTGGAGAACCGGTGCAATGGTACCTGCTTCCCAAGCTTCTTGAACCGCTTTAGCTCGTAAGTATAAATCGGCTAGATCATCAATGGAGCCGCTAATTACAGCATCTGCTAGAGCGGTAGGGAATCCTTCTAGATCAATAAAGAAGCTTCGGAGACGAATCCGGAAGAATTTTTCAATTTCGTCGATCATTTCAGCTTGTTTTGAATCATCTGTAAAGCCATATCCTTCCATTCCAGCTTCTGCAAATTCTCTGATAGATAAATGAATTTTCCCGGTAATCAACATTAATACAATACCAAGTGCTTGACGACGTAAAGCATAAGGGTCTTGTGAACCAGTCGGT
>JAGOHU010000094.1 GCA_017995975.1 Negativicutes bacterium | reverse complement strand
GTCTTATCTGGAGTTCTGAGGGGAACCAAAGACACTCGGTGGCCAATGTTGTTAACTTTTTTGGGCGTTTGGGGAATTCGCATTCCCTTAATGGCAGTGTTACTTCTGATGGGAGAACTAACTGTAGAACGTACTTGGATGGCTACAGCTGCTGACTTTGGTATTCGCTCATTGCTCCTTCTTTGGAGATTTAAAAAGATTCATTGGGAGAGCTTTCATCAACAAGGGGTGCCTTAAAAAATAATTAAGGAGAGAGAAGTATGGATATTTCTCTGGAGAGAATTTTAAAATTATCAAAACTACAAAAAATGAAAGTCCTTGCAGGAAAGCAGGGATTATCGAATTCGGTTCTTTGGGTGAATGTGCTTGAGATGCTTGATGAACTTGATCAATTAGCAGAGGGCGAATTGTTTGTTACCACTGCTGTGGATCTTGGTACTAGCCCAGAAGCAGAGGAGACACTTGTCTCTCGGTTGGTGCAAAAAAAAATATCTGGGTTAGCAATTCAAACAGGGTTTTATGTAAAAGAAATATCCCAAACCCTTATCAGACGTTGTGATCATCACGGACTTCCTTTGATTGAAATTCCTGAAGAAATGGGATTTGGTGAAATCACGAGGGCTATTACTCACGAGATTATTTATCAGCAAAATAAGCGGCTAGAAAGCACTCAGCAAATACAAGAAGGAATGACGAAACTTCTTTTAGAGAAAAAAGGTATTACTGGTATTGCAGAGCATCTATGGGAACTATTGGATTGTCCGATTAAAATTTTGGATAGTCAAGGCTATTTAATTGCTGATTATCCTGTTGGAGTGATTGAAGGCTTTTCGATTGATGAAGTAGGGGAATTGCGAGCAAATGCTTCAAAAAGGAATTCGGAAGGTTATTTCTTTTGGCGAGGAGAGATTATATATCCTCTTTTGGTGGACTCTGCTTATTATGGGGCGATTTGGATTGGAGAGTCTAAGAAAGCAAATTCTGACCAAGTTATTGCTTTGGCTTCAGCAGCAACGATTTGTTTGCTCGAATTAATGAAAAAGCAAGAAGTCTGGGAAGCAGAAGAACGAATTCGGGGCGATTTTTTAGACGATTTATTGGAGGGAAGTTGGGCTCAGCAAGAAGATGCATTTCATCGAGGCAGGCGTCTTGGTTTCGACCTAGAAAGACCTTTTGTGATGTTAGCGATTGAAGATAAGCGAGAAAAATGGAAATTGCCTTCTGCCCTTGAGCGGGAGCGAAAAAAATATTTTCATTTATGGATTCGGACATTGCTCAATGAAAAAGAACTTCAAGGATTGATTAGAGAAAGCCAGAGCCATGTCATTGCTTTTGTTTCTTTACCTGACGAAGACTGCGATGTGGAGTTAGTGGTTTCTTCTTTTCAAACAGAGCTTTCTCAAAGAATGGCAAGTCCAATTTCGGTCGGGGTTAGCCAAGTGCACCATGGAATTTCAAAATTAACAGGGAGCCTAGAAGAAGCAAGGTCAGCTCTTTTACTTGGGGCAAAACTCAATGGGGAAGGGAAAACTTATTTATATTCCTCTTTTGGTTTGTATTCGCTCTTTGTTAATTCTCAAACGAATAGTCATTTAGAACAATATTTTTCAGAAACAATTAAACCACTTGTCGAATATGATAAAAAACAAAAAACCGAATTTATTCATACTTTGGAAGTTTATTTTTCAACAAATTTAGAATTGCGTGAAACTTCGAGGCAACTTTATATTCACCGGCATACTTTGAGCTATCGTTTAAAGCGCATTGAGGAGATAACGGGCCGGTCACCTTTTAACTATCCGGATCGATTATACTTGGAAGTTGGCTTGCTATTACTCCCATTTATCACTAGAGAGCCAGGCACTAAGTAAGAGATTTTGTGTAGTCGATTTTCCTTTTGTTATACCAATGGTATAATGAAAATGATTTCGTTTTATAAGACATGTCATCATGAAAATTCTGAAAATTCATAGTATTATAGATGAGGAAGGCGAATTCTCGTAAAATCTCTTGATCGTTATCATTGGGACTCTTATTCTGATTCTTAGGAACACGAAATGAGGAGGATTATTACATGGAAGAAAAAGCGGTTAACTTAGCTTCTGAGGACATGAACAATCTGGGGAGTTTAGCAAACGAAAAAGAAGGCTTAAAAAGAGGTATGAAGCCAAGACATATGTTGATGATGTCAATCGGTGGTACGATTGGTACTGGTTTATTTATGGCATCTGGGGAAGTTCTTGCGAAAGCAGGCCCACTTGGAGCAGTGCTTGCTTACTTAGTGGCTGGCCTTGCAATGTATGCGGTGATGCTTTGTTTGGCTGAACTTGCAGTTAGTATGCCGATTGCGGGCTCTTTTCAAACTTATGCAACTCGCTTAGTCTCGCCGGCTGCTGGATTTACAACTGGATGGTTGTATTGGTTTAACTGGCTAACTGTAATTTCAGCAGATGTGGTTATTGCAGGAGAATTAACAACAAAATTAGTCGCTGGCGGGCTAGGTCTTTCAGCGATTCAATGGGGATTTCTTTATGTACTTATTTTAGTTTTAATGAATTTAGTTTCTGTAAAAGTGTATGGAGAAATGGAATTTTGGTTTGCCGGCATTAAAGTGTGCGCCATTATTGCATTTATTGTTGTAGGTCTTGGGGTCGCTTTCGGCGGAGTTGGTTCTCCAGAAGGGACAGTCGGATTTAGTCGTTTGATTCCAGCTGAGGGAATTTTTCCGAATGGTATCCCGGCAGTCTTTATGATGGGATTGCTTTCGGTTTACTCTTTCCAAGGAACTGAGTTAGTTGGGGTAGGGGCTGCTGAGTGTGAAAACCCTGGGCAAAATATGAAGAGAGTAATCAAAGGCGTTGCTTTCCGTATTATCACTTTCTATGTTTTGGCGATTGTTGTACTCGGTATGGTTTTACCTTGGGACCAAGCTGGGGTAGACGAAAGTCCTTTTGCTAAAGTGTTTGGTATTGCCGGAATTCCTTTTGCTCGAGAACTGATGAACTTTGTTGTACTGACTAGTGCACTTTCAGCAGCCAATTCGGCAATTTATGCGTGCTCTCGCTTTGTGTGGTCTATGGCTCGCGATGGTCAGGCCCCAAAAATGTTAGACAAATTAAATAAAGGCGGAGTACCGAGCCGAGCAATTTTCTTCACGATTATTATGTCTGTCATCCTTGTTGTAGGTGGTGAGTGGGCAAATAGCTCAGCCAGTGCTGATCCTAACGGTATTGGAGTTAAATTGTATATCTGGTTAGTCAATAGCAGTGGATTAGTTGGTTGTTTGATTTGGATCATTATTGCTCTTTGTCAATGGCGATTCCGAAACATTTATGTTGGACGGGGAGGAGACCCGAATAAATTGCCCTTCAAAACTCCTTGGACACCATTTTTACCAATTCTTGTAATGGTTATTAATGGGGCTTTGATGCTATTTACATTGCTTCCAGAAGAAGGGGTTGCTTTTACAGATGGTGAAGGTCCATTATTTATAGCTATTGTTTCGATGACTGCGATGTTTTATATCGGTTATAGCTTGTTTGGACGGAAAGCAGAAGGGGCTGAGTAGTTAAATTTAGCTTTTATATCCTGATTTAGTCTGAGGTATAAAAGGGGACTAAAGTGACTTTAAAGAAAGAGGTGTTTAAAAAAATGAGAGATTATCGAACAATTGAAGCATGGAAAAATGTAACTCCTGAGGAGTGGAATAGCTGGGAGTGGCAAGTACGTAATCGTATTAGCACTGTTGAGCAGTTGAAAGCAGTTCTCCCTTTGACGATCCAAGAAGAAGAGGCAATTACTCAAAGTCTTGGAATGCTCCGTATGGCGATTACTCCTTATTATATGTCTTTGATCGATCCTAATGATCCCGAAGACCCAGTCCGTAAACAAGCAATTCCTACAATGAAAGAGACTCATGTGGCTCCAGCTGATCTTCTTGATCCTCTCCATGAAGATGAAGATTCGCCAGCTCCGGGCTTAACTCATCGTTATCCAGACCGAGTACTTTTGCTTGTGACAGATCAATGCTCTATGTATTGCCGTCATTGCACTCGCCGTCGTAAGGCGGGAGAAACAGACCGGGCTTATGGAAAAGATTCGATCAAACTGGCACTCGAATATATCAGAAAAACTCCAGCTGTCCGTGATGTTGTTTTGAGCGGTGGCGATGCACTATTGATTAGCGACGAAATGCTAGATTGGATTCTCACAGAGCTTAGAAGTATTCCTCATGTTGAAATTATCCGGATTGGTAGCCGTACTCCGGTGGTTATGCCTCAACGAGTTACCGAAGGTCTCTGTAATGTAATAAAAAAACACCATCCAATTTGGCTTAATACTCATTTTAATCATCCTTTCGAGCTGACTGATACTGCCAAAAAAGCAATCTCCATGTTGGCTGATGCGGGAGTACCACTTGGAAATCAAAGTGTATTGCTCCGTGGTGTGAATGATTCGCCTTATATCATGCGAGAATTATGCCATCAATTGACCAAAGCTCGTATTCGCCCTTACTATATCTACCAATGCGATCTTTCTACTGGAATCGAACATTTCCGTACTCGAGTCTCTAAAGGGATCGAAATTATGGAATACTTACGGGGCCATACATCGGGCTATGCAGTGCCCACTTTCATTGTAGATGCTCCTGGAGGCGGTGGGAAAATTCCGGTAGCTCCAAATTATGTGTTATCCCAATCAGATAAACGTATCGTTTTAAGAAACTATGAAGGAGTTATCACTACTTATACGGAGCCAGAAGATTATGAAGGTAAACTCTCGGAACGCAATCAAGTTTTTTATGATCATCAAAAACAATTTTCTCAAGAAGGATTAATTAGCTTGCTAGAAGGAAATCGCCTTTCAATCGAACCAGCTCACTTAGCACGCCATGAACGGAATAAACACGAGTAGATTCTATTAAAGGAGGCTGTGGGAGATAGAAATCCTAGGCCTTCTTTACTTTTTTAGAAAAATAACGAATTTTTGGAAATCTGGGCTGTATTATTTTATAGGGGAGGACGACTGTGAATAAACGATTAATTAAGCTAAAATCTTCATTAGGGGATCAGAATAGACAGTTTGTGGAAAAAATAAACCGTTATTTTTTAGTAGCTTTACCTTATCGAATTCGTGTCGAAATTACAGATTTTTATTTTGTAGAGATTAAATAAATAAAAGTTAAATTTTAGGAGGATTTTATAATGAAAAAAGGATCACCATACGGTTTACATCGAGTACTTGAGCCACAAGGAGCATTGCCACAAGGGGCTTGGAAAATTGATAATACGATGGAAATTTATGATAATGAAATTCTGATTGATGTAATTGCGTTAAACGTGGATGCTGCTAGCTTTACCCAAATCAAAAAGGAAGCCGAAATGGATCCAACAAAAATTGAAGCAATTATGCGAGATATTGTTGGAAAACGAGGAAAACACCACAATCCGGTTACTGGCTCTGGTGGGATGCTAATTGGGACCATTGCTCAAATTGGCCCGGCACTTGAAGGGGAAATTGATCTTAAAGTTGGCGACAAAATCGCGACTTTGGTTTCTCTTTCTTTGACTCCTCTTCAAATCGACATTGTGAAGAAAATCCATATGGATAGAGATCAAGTGGAAATCGAAGGAAAAGCAATTTTATTTGAAACTGGAATTTATGCGAAATTACCATCCGATATGGATGAAAAGATGGCTCTTGCGGTACTTGATGTCGCAGGAGCTCCTGCTCAAGCAGCTCGATTGGTACAACCTGGTGACACAGTAGTCATTATTGGGGCAGGTGGAAAATCTGGAACTCTTTGCATGTATGAAGCTCGTAAACGGGCCGGAGTGTCGGGTCAAGTAATTGGGCTAGGTCATAGTAAAGCAGGTTGCGATCGCATGAAATCTCTTGGTTGGGCAGATCATGTACTCCAAGTAGATGCAACGAATGCAGTGGCAGTTATGGAAGCAGTGGCAGAAGTGACTGGCGGAAAAATGGCTGACCTGACAATTAATTGTGTGAATGTTCCTGGTACTGAAATGTCTAGTATTATGGCGACTCGTGATTTGGGAAAAATTTATTTCTTCTCCATGGCGACTAGCTTCACTGCGGCTGCGCTTGGAGCTGAAGGGGTTGGGAAAGATGTAGAGATGATCATTGGTAATGGTTATGCGAAAGATCATGCTCAAATTGCTTTATCCCTTCTTCGTGAAAGTGAACAACTGCGAAAATTGTTTGAAGAGCTATATGTCTAGTTCACTCCTTTGGGAGTCAATTCAAAAATATCATTGTACTACAATTGCAGTGATGGGGATGGCGAAAAATACTGGTAAGACTGTGGTTTTAAATCATTTACTTGAACAGTCGTCACGACATTCTTTACCAGTAGGGATTACTTCCATTGGTCGGGATGGCGAAAGTCACGATCAAGTATTTCGGACTCCTAAGCCGTTAGTGATTGTTCCAAAAGGGACCTTGATCGCTACTGCTAGAGATACGTTAAATCGATCAAGAATTACTTGGGAGAAAGTGGAAGAAACTCCATTTGATAGTGCAATGGGGCGAATTTGGATTGTTCGAGCTGAAGAAGATGGAGAATTAGAAATAGCAGGAGCAACCCGTAGTAGTGAACAACTGGATAATATGGCTCATCTTCGTAAACTGGGGTCCCAAATGATTTATTTGGACGGTGCTTTAGGTAGAAGCCAT
>JAGOHU010000093.1 GCA_017995975.1 Negativicutes bacterium | reverse complement strand
TCGATTGTGCTTGGTGGTTTTGAGGTAATATCGTAGACAATACGATTTACTCCCTTTACTTCATTCACGATTCGTTTGGAAATTTTATCCAAAATTTCATAAGGTAATCGGACCCAATCAGCAGTCATACCATCTTCGCTGGTTACGATTCGAAGACCCACTGTATAGTCGTAAGTTCTCTCATCACCCATTACCCCTACACTTTTTAGTGCAGGAAGTACAGCGAAAGCTTGCCATGTTTTACGATACCAGCCTTCTTCGAGAATGACTTCTCGTACAATCGCATCTGCTTCTCGTACAATTTCAAGTCGTTCTTCGGTAATATCACCAATAATACGGATCGCAAGTCCTGGCCCAGGGAAAGGCTGACGCCAAACAATTTCTTCAGGTACTCCGATGGTTAGACCCAATTTACGGACTTCGTCCTTAAAAAGCTCTCTCAAGGGCTCAATCAAGGAAAATTTCATATCTTTTGGCAAGCCACCTACATTGTGGTGACTTTTAATTACTGCTGCAGTATCTGTACCGCTTTCGATTACATCAGGGTAAACAGTTCCTTGTACCAAGAAATCAATCTCTCCTAATTTATTTGCTTCATCTTCAAAAAGGCGGATGAACTCTGATCCAATACGTTTTCGTTTCTCTTCAGGTTCAGTAATTCCAGTTACTTGATCCAGAAAACGTTTTCGAGCATCTACATGAATTAGGTTCATTTGGAATTGTTCCCGGAAAGTCTTTACCACTTGCTCTGATTCGCCTTTTCGCATAAAACCATGGTCTACATAAACACATGTTAGTTGATTACCGATGGCTTTGTGCACAAGCACTGCTGCCACTGATGAGTCAACCCCACCTGATAAAGCACAAAGAACTTTTTTATCCCCAACTAATTCTTTGATTTTTTCAATTTGCTCTTCTGCAAAAGAACCCATATCCCAGTCCGAACGACATTTACAAACATCGATTAGAAATTTCCGAACCAAATTTAGCCCCAAAGGAGTTGCGACTACCTCTGGATGAAATTGGACTCCGTAAATTTGTTTCTCTTCATTTTCGATTGCAGCAATCGCCGTATTATCACTCGAAGCTGTCACTTTATAGCCTGCTGGAGCAGAGACTACTGAGTCTCCATGAGTCATCAAAGCGACCGGATTAGAACGAATTACTTCTAAAATCCCAGCATCATCCTTTAAAGAAAGAGTGATGACTCCATGCTCACTTACTTCTGATTTTTTGACTTCGCCACCAAAGTCTTTAGAAATCAGTTGCATTCCATAACAAATACCAAACACAGGAACCCCTAATTCAAATAACTCTTTATTAATTTGAGGAGCTTTTTCATCATAAACACTAGATGGACCACCAGATAAAAAGATACCCTTAATATTTTCGTTTTTTATCTTTTCAATATCAGTTTTGTAAGACCAAATCTCACAATATACTCCGCATTCACGAACACGACGAGCAATCAACTGACTGTATTGTCCTCCAAAATCAAGAACAACGATTTTTTCATGATTAAATGATGATGACATTTTTACTCCTCCTAATTTTTACTCTATTTATGATTATAAACAAAACATTCCTCTTTCGTCTAGCAAAAGAAAAACAAGTAATTATAGTTTTTTTACAAATTCTGATTTTAGTTTCATTGCTCCAAAGCCATCAATATGGCAATCAATATTGTGATCGCCCTCTACTAACCTGATATTTTTGACCTTAGTCCCGATCTTCAAAGGAGTTGAGCTCCCCTTTACTTTTAAATCCTTAATAATACTTACTGAGTCACCATCAGTTAACACATTACCATTTGCATCACGAACCACACTACCAGTGGTATCAGCTAGCGTATCAGCTGCAGTCCATTCGTTAGCACATTCTGGGCAAATAAACATCCCTCGATCCTCATAAGTATATTCGGAACTACATTGAGGACATACTGGCATTTTATCCATTTAAATACAACCTCCTACTTTTCTTATAAAAGAAACCTCCCGCAAAGGAGGTTTACTTTTTACTACCCTTTATGTCTCATATGGGGGAAGAACAAAATATCTCGAATCGAAGTCGCATCAGTTAAAAACATAACTAATCGATCTACTCCAATTCCAAGCCCACCAGTTGGTGGAAGACCAAATTCGAGAGCAGTTACAAAATCCTCATCCATCATGTGAGCTTCATCATCGCCACTATCTCTTTGGTCGCACTGAGCTTGGAAGCGTTCCTTCTGATCAATAGGGTCATTCAACTCAGAGAAACCATTGGCAATCTCACGGCCATAAATGAATGCTTCAAATCGATCTGTTCTTTCGGGATTTTCTGCATTGCTTTTGGCTAGAGGAGAAATCTCTTTCGGATGACCGATAATAAAAGTAGGTTGAATCAAATGAGACTCTGCGTACTCTTCAAAAATCGCATTTAATACCCCACCAATACCCCAGTGTTTTTCGAAAGAAACATGTTTTTCTTTTGCAAGTGCCCGAGCTTCTTCTATGGTGGTAACTGTAGAAAAATCGACTCCTGCATACTCTTTTACTGCTTCTTCCATAGTCATACGACGCCAGGAAGGAGTAAGGTCGATCTCGGTTCCTTCGTAACTAATTTTTTGAGTTCCTAATACTCTTTGAGCTGTTCCGGCAACCACATTTTCAGTAAGAGTCATCATATCTTCAAAATTTGCATAAGCTCGATACATTTCGATTGCTGTAAATTCCGGATTATGTTTAATCGAAATTCCTTCATTTCGGAAGTTTTTGCCCATTTCATAGACCCGTTCCAAACCACCAACAACTAAGCGTTTTAGGTAAAGCTCAGGGGCAATACGCATAAAAAGATCCATATCCAGTGTATTGTGATGGGTCACAAAAGGACGAGCAGCAGCTCCACCGGCAATCGGTTGCAATGTAGGTGTTTCGACCTCCAAATACCCATCTTCTTCCAAAATAGATCGAATTGCACTTAATGCACGACTGCGAACTTTGAAACGGTCTTTTACATCTTGATTCATCATTAAATCAAGATATCTTTGACGATATTTGGTTTCTACATCTTTCAATCCATGCCATTTTTCTGGTAATGGACGAAGAGCTTTCGAAAGTAATTTGAAAGAAAGAACACGAACCGAGATTTCACCTTTTTGAGTTTTAAACACTTGTCCTTCAACCCCAACAATATCACCAATATCCAAAAGGTCAAAAATTTCAAAAGCTTTTTCCCCGAGCTCATCCCGACGAAAATAAACTTGAACCTGCCCCAACTCGTCAGCCAAATGAGCAAAAGCCGTTTTCCCATGGCCTCGTACAGTCATCAAACGACCAGCAATATGAACTGTTTTACCTTCATATTGCTCAAATTGATTCAGAATCTCTGTACTATGAGTATCCACATCATAATGGTCTGCGAAAGGCTGAATTCCTAATTCTTTCAGCTTTCCAAGCTTTTCTCTACGAATCCTCATTTGTTCATTTAATTCTTCTACTTGGCTAGCTTCATCAAGTATTATTTCTTGATTTTCGTTCATAGAAACTCCTCCTTTTCATACTTCGATACTTATTTAAATTTTATTTTACAATTTCCATTATTTTATATTTTATCTTTCCATCAGGAGAATTAACACTTACTATATCACCTGCTCTTTTTCCCAGAACAGCTCGTCCGACTGGAGACTCATTTGAAATTCGGTTATTGATCGGCTCAGCTTCAGCAGAGCCAACGATAATAAATTGATCAATCTCGCCAAATTCAATATCTTTTAATTTAACTGTAGAACCAATTCCAACTTCATTTTCCTTAATATCTCCAGTATCAATAAGCCGAGCTGAGCGACTAATTTTCTCGAGCTCAAGAATTTCTCCTTCAATAAAAGCTTGTTCGTTTTTAGCATCATCATATTCAGAATTCTCACTGATATCTCCAAATCCAATGGCTTGCTTAATTCTTTCTGATACTTCTTGACGTCGGATCGATTTTAAATGCTCCAATTTATCTTCAATTTTCTTAAGTCCTTCTGGGGTAAGAATCATTTCTTTTTCCACTTTATTCACGTCCTTGCTCATTTTTAAACAAATAAATATAAAATCAGTGCCAACCCCTGTGGAGCAGGCACCTCTTTTATTTGTTATTTCCTAATCATTATAAGAAATAATGAAACTCTTTGTCAAACATACTCCTCATATTGTAAACCAATTTGCTTATATTCATCCAAACTTTTTGCTTGGCTAAATGCTTTTCTTAGAATCGCCGACCCTTTAAGGCCTTTAGTATACCAAGCTCCATGGGAACGCATCTCTTTGACAGCAACGATTTCGCCTTTATTTTCGATTAACAAAAGCAAATGTTTTAAAAAGACTTGCCAACGTTCTCCCCAATGGGGTGAAGGATCGTAAAATCCCTTCGATAAAAAGTCTTTAACCTGTTTAAATATCCACGGATTCCCTTGAGCACCACGCCCAATTTGTATTCCATCACAGCCGGTTTCATCAAATAATAATTTAGCTAACTCCGGGCTTGTTACATCACCATTTCCAATTACTGGTATGGTAATGGCTTGCTTGACTTTAGCAATCCATTCCCAATCTGCTTGACCCATATAATAATCTTCTCGGGTTCGCCCGTGGACGACCAGAAGAGAAACACCGGCTTCTTCTATTCTTTTGGCAACTTCAATTACATTAATTTGATCTTGATTCCAACCCAGTCGAATCTTTGCAGTGACGGGAATTTCAACAGCTCTGATCATTTCTTTGAAAATTTGGCCAATTAGTTGAGGTTCTTTTAGCAGAGCAGATCCTTCGCCATTATTTACAATCTTCGGCATTGGGCAACCTAAATTCAAATCGATAAAATCTGCCCCCAGCACTTCAACTTTTTCTGCCGCTTTAGCAAGAAGGAGCGGCTCTCTCCCGAATAATTGTACCCCATATGGTCTTTCTTCTTCGACGAAGTCCATAATATTTTCGGTTTTTTCATTTTTATATAAAAGTCCTTTAGCGCTGACCATTTCGGATACTAACCAATCACAGCCAAACTCTTTTGCAATTCTTCTGTATGGCTGATCACTCACCCCTGCCATCGGAGCTAACCCAATTGGAAATATTGGTAACTGAATTTTTCCGAATTTAATTTGGTTCATTTGTTACTTTACACCTTCTAGAGTCATTTTGATTCATTTCATAAATAGCCAGAAGGCCATCTAGTGTCAAAAAAGGCTCAACTACATCAATGGTTTTAGATTCTTGAGCAATTAAGTTTGCCAGTCCACCAGTTGCAATTATTTTGGGATTACTGCCCATTTCCTCACGAATTCGGCTCACAATTTCATCTACCTGACCTACTGTCCCAAATATAATGCCTGATTGCATACTATTTACGGTATTTCGCGCAATTACAGATTTCGGCTTTACCAACTCAACTCGGGGTAATTTGGCTGCTCGCTGGAAAAGAGCTTCCGCAGAAATGCCAATCCCTGGTACAATTGCTCCTCCAAGATAATCACCTTTTTCGTTGATTGCACAAAAAGTAGTAGCAGTCCCAAAATCTACAATAATCAAAGGACCACCATATTTTTTAAATGCACCAACTGCATTCACGATTCGGTCTGCTCCTACTTCACGAGGGTTATCATATTTGATCGAAATTCCCGTTTTTACTCCCGGTCCTACCACAATTGGCTCAAGCCCAAAATAACGCTGACAAACATGGCTTAATGGAATTGTCAGAGGCGGAACCACTGATGAGATAAGGGCAGCTTTGATTTCTTTTAAATTGAGCCCTCCGTGTTTGAAAAGTTCAATAATCAACATGCCATACTCATCAACAGTCTTTCCTCGATCTGAAGAAATTCGCCAATGATTAATCAGTTTATGCCCATCATATACTCCCAGCACCGTGTTGGTATTTCCCACATCAAAAACTAATAACATTTTCGGCCTCCTACTTTTGCTTCGTTCTAATTGAGACATCCCCAGCTTGAACCAACTCTCTATTTCCCTCCAAAGTCTGGACCCACAAGCCCCCACTTGGATCAAGCTCGATCGCCCTTCCTTCATAAGAAGAATCACCGGAAACAACAAGAACTTCCTCTCCAAGTGTGACATTCAATTCACTCCATTCAACAAAGAGCTCATCAAAACCATTTTCTAAGATATGATTATACATTTTTTCCAACTCTACTAGAAATTCTGATACAATTTCAGATCGATCCCAAGTTTTTCCTGTACATATTTTCATAGAGGTCGCAATTTCTTGCAGCTCTTCTGGAAAATCAGCAGAATCTATATTTATATTTAATCCAATACCAGTGACAACATAGTGAATTTGATCAACTTCGGCACTCAATTCGGTCAGAATACCCACAATTTTTTTATTATTTACTAAAATATCATTGGGCCATTTTATCCCTGCATCGATATCGTATCTTCGCAACACTTTGGCCATAGCAACTGCAGAAAGGAATGTGACCTTTGGAGCATCTGCTGGGGAAAAAGTAGGCCTTAATATAATGGCCAACCACGTCCCCTTTTGAGCCGGCGAAAACCAGCCTCGCTGCAGTCGGCCTTTTCCACCAATTTGTTCTTCCGCAACAACAACCGTACCTTCAACTGCTCCTTGAGTCGCCAATTCCTTTGCCACTCGGTTTTTCGTATCCATTTGTTTGTCGTAGCAATAAGTCCTACCAAAAGCAATTGTCTTTAATTTAGGGATAACAATT
>JAGOHU010000092.1 GCA_017995975.1 Negativicutes bacterium | reverse complement strand
CAAAAAAACAGTCCTAAACAAAATCCCCCACCCCTCTCTCGTAGGGGACGACGCCCTCGACATCCCCAAAACAAACAGTCCTAAACAAAATCTCCCAACCCTCTCTCGTAGGGGACGGCGCCCTCGACGTCCCGCAAGAAAAGTGACTTCATATCATAGAGCAGACATCGGGACAAGCAGTCTTTACATCCTTATTAAAACAAAAACTGTGCTCCACCGTTAATTTGCCAACCGTCTTTACATCTTCCCCCAATCGATATCTATTCAAATCTCGATTATAAAAAAACTCTCGGCTCAAATGCGTATTGCACTAGAGTCGAGAGTTTTTTATCTTTTTACTTCAAATTGGTAAATGATTTCATCTGGCTCAAGCCTTTTTCCTTTTAAACAACCCCATAGAATAGAAGCCAAACCAAGGATCAAAAATCCACCAATAATCCCACCAATCAAATCAGAAATTAGGAAAATTTTCAAATCAGAAAGTCCAAAAAGTGCTAAAAATCCAGAACGAGTCTCAATCCCTACTCCGGAAACCCAGGAATAGATCAATCCATCGATCTGAAATATCCAGACAATCCCAGTCATCATCAGTAAAAATAGCTTCTTGGCTCCATCCCGCCACCCCAGAGATGAGGAAAAAGTAAGAAAGTCCCTATAAGCCCCTAAAAACCAGAAACCTTTATTTTTCCTCCCGGTCGGGGTCAGCAGAAGCCAAGTTAAAAAAAGTTGAATTGGAATAATCAAGACCAACCCTACCGGAAAATCAACAATCCAGCTACGCAAAGAAATTCCCCACCAAAAGAAAATCTCCTTCAATTGAAATTCCGAATTCCCATAGCTCGGCTTCGCTCCCCAAAAATTCGCCAAATCACGGGTAAACTCAGTGGTTCGTAAAGCAGCCGAATAAAAAAGTAACCCTAGAAAGATCGCCCTTTTATTCCCACCGATTCCCTCAAATCGCCGATAAAGTAAACTAGCCAAATAAAAAATACAAATCAAAGCCCAGCCGACCAGCGGAAGTTCTTCATTGATTTTTCCCCAACCAGTCACCCATAATAACACAAAACCAATACCACCAATCAACAAAAGTAAAAATAGCCTCAGAGCAAAGCCAACTCTACCAAGAGGTGATGAGAATTTATTTGTATTTTGATTCTGCTGTCCCATTTCCTCATCTCCTTTACTCACTTATCTTTTATTCTATCATTTAAACGACCAAGTCACAAAAAAGAGAAGCTCTCTTCTCCCATCAGACTAGGCAAGCGAAAGATATTTCTCGTTTTTGAAATCCCCATTCAAAAAATAGCCTACTTATCATTCTCTAGGAGCCGTACTTCCATCCACCGCAAAAACCAATCCCAGTTGAGACGAAACTCATTCAATCAATGGTACTCTTACATCCCTTTACAAACCAACCATAGCAGGGCCCCCTAGCCCTTTATAAATTGCCTTTCCTAACCAGAAAATTTCATGAATTAGTGGTGTTTTACTATTAAACCTGGGTGGAAATAAAATAACCCAATTATCTACAAAGCAAAAAGAAGAGCTTCCACTCTTCTCAGCTTTGCTATGGATAAAAAGTTAGTCCATCAAATTGATTTATCAAGCCTTTCGCCCGGTAAAAGACCTTCCTCCACTGGATTGACACCATATTCATTGGCCCCCTTCTGGCTCGGAACCGAACATAACACAACCCAGCTCACAAACTCGAGCAAAATAGCTAGCACACAAAAAATAATTTTGACCCCTTGAGCCAACGAGCTCATCTCGGTTGCACCAAAAAGACTAAGATAGGCTTTACCAATCAAAGAAAGTAGGTAGATCAGAATAAAAAGATGGCCAAAAAAGTGATACAGTCGGCTATCCTGTACTCGTCGCATCACAAGAGTAACATAGGCACTACCAAATAGAACCAGACCGGAAACTCCAAGGATCAGTTGGAAAATTGCACTACCAATCTCCTGCCACCCCATCACCCCACCAAAGAGTAGACGGAATTTTTCACCACTGAGAAACAGCAAATTCCATAGAATGGATCCAAAAAGTAGGCTCAATAAAATAAACCATTTTCGGTTTAGACGACCAGCAAAAGAAAAGTACTCCTCTTTTACCTGACCCCACTGGCTGAGAGGAATCGAGCGACGATTTCTATGGGGCTCTCCATACTGATTCCCTATCCTTTCGCCAGGCCAAAGCATCAACCAATAACCATACCAAGTGGCTAGAAGTACGACGAGCGAGGAAAAACGACTCGAACCAGTCCCTCGTTCCACCCCGACTATCTCAGATGTAAAAAAAACAAAATTAGCCACCGGAAAAACCAAGCAAACTAAAACCGGCATCAAAGCACCCACCCCAATATCATGGGCTCTTTGTATATAAGTAGTCAGCATCAAAGAAGATAAGACCACCATCATCCCTTTGCCCACTGGACTAAGGAGAAAGGCCAAAACACTACCATAGAATAGCCCAGCAATTCCCATTACTACCCCAATTACGAGCAGAAAGGCGAGAGTACGCAGACCATAAGTCTCTCTACCGATACGACCATTTAAAGAAAATACATTGGTAAAAACCCCAACCTTCAATTGGGGAGCTTCTTTTTCATTCCATAGGTTTTCCATTTTCTCTAGCCTCCAAAGATTTGTTAAAAAGTAATTTTTTCGTCTGTAGATTCTTGTTTTTCCCCCGGTAAAAGTCCTGCATCAACCGGATTTACTCCATATTTATTTTCCCCTTTTGTCCCTGGTAAAGCCATCATCAAAAGCATTCCCAAGAATGAAAGAGACGACACTGCACTGATTCCTTTAAAAGCCCCAAGTAGGCTGTCTATATCTCGGCTATGTCGGAAATAACGGCTCATATTTGCCAATTCCACAAATAGGTCGATCACCAGATATACACTGATTAAACTTAGTAAAATCTGAAGAAAAAAGAAGCCCACTCCCACCCAACGAGAATAGCCCATATCCTGTACCCGACGAGCTAGTAGTGAAATATAGGAGTAGCAAGCAATTAGAATCCCGGCTAGCCCAATCACCAGAGTCAAGCAAGAAATGATCCCTGTAACGATCGAATCGCTCGCAAAAGCAAAACCAATCCCCACTGCTCCATAAATCAAGAACGCCGCTCCAATATAACCACTATAAAAGCTAATGGCAAACATCATCCCAATAAACCATTTTCGATTGAGTCGTCCAGAAAAAGAGAAAAACTCTTTCTTCACTTGCTCCCAGTTACTCGAAAAGGTCAGGTTTCTTTTTCGTGTTGGCGGCCCATACTGATTCTCCTCACCATTGCCCGGCCAAAGACCGAGAGCGATAATCACTAAATACAACGGAACCATCAAAAGAAGTATCAAATTAATCATAAAGCCTAGGCTACCAAAAAACTCTAAACTTGGACCTCTTGAATAACTAGCCGTTGCAATGCTCCCAACCACCGGAATAATACCAAGAGCCATAGCAACCAGAGAATAAGCAAATCCACCTAAAATCCACCATCCCGAATATCCCAGATCGTGAAGCCTACGGGCTACTAACGAAAAAGCAACCACCATCATTCCTACCAGCATGACCACCATCAAAAGACCACCAAGAACTGCAGTAATCCCTCCAGCAGCACGACCAGAAAAAAGCACACTCATCAAGCCTGCAAAAAGTGCCAAGCCAATCATCATAACAATCATAGCCCCATAAATTCCAACAAAAGAGATCACCGTTCGCTTGAAATAATCTTCCCTACCGATTCGCCCTTTAAAAGAAGCAAATTTTTGAAAAATCGTCTCTTTTTTTATCATCAAATCCGATGTCGAATGTATCGGATTCTCATTCTCTACCAACTGATCCATTTAATATCCTCCTCTGATTTTGCTCCAACCACTCACCCAAATCCTCTTCAAGGACTTGGAATTTTCCTAAATAAATTTGTGTTTGATTGATTCTGTCTCTGCTCATTTTCATCTAATCTGCTCAGCAAGCCCCAAACAACACCCTTGTTCTTTTCTCACTCATCATATGCTTATCTTTTATAAAAAACCTCATATTTCAGGCAAAATAATCAAAAAACAATGAACAGCCATCAATTTTAGATAAACCGATTTTCTTTCGGTTTTTGCTCCGCCTCTTTTTCTCGAGCCTCAGCCAGCTTCTCTTCCCATGAAAAAGATTCATCCTTCACAGGGGCAGGCTTAGCTACCTCTTCCGTCGAAATCGTTACTTCTTTGCCAACTTCAGTTGTGGTATCCCACTTACTCTGGCTCATTTCTCCGTCTGGCAAATTGGATTGAGCCAGCTCTTCCGGCGATGCTACATCAATTGTCTGAGCTTCTTGGGGCAACTCTCTTAGAAGGACTCCCTTCACCCCAGCGCCACATTCTTCTCCATAAAGATTTGATCCTTTTGTTCCTTTATTGAAAATAAGGAACAAGAGATAAATCCAGAAAATATAGCCCCACAAATTGGAAGTACTAACCAGAGAAAAGGGCCATACATGCCCCATATACTTCACTCCAAAAACAAGAAGAGCTGACAAGCTCCACCAACTCGAAAAGCCGAAGTCCTGAAATCGGCGAGCAAAGATCGAAAGCAAGCTCCCTAACAAAATAATGAAAGTAACTCCTCCTGCAACAACTAAAGGGATTTCAGAAAAAGTAGATTGATTCAAAAGAAAAGCAATCCCCATCATTTGATCTTGAGTCAAGCCAATCCGAAAATGATACATAAAAATCGTGACTGGAGTCTGCAACACAAAGTAAGTCAGAATAATTCCCCCAAAAACACGAATCAATAAATAACGATTAGCCCGACCAGAAAAAGAAAAGAACTCTTGGAAAAATTCATCTTCTTGAGATTCCATCCGCTCTTCTCCCACTCGTGGGTCCACCCCAAATCGATTGGCCCCAAGACTGCCAGGCCACAAAAAGAGCCAGACCATAAATAGATTCATCGGAATCACAGCCACCATCAGATTGCCAATGCCTTTGGTAAAGCCAAGCCGTTCTCCTCCAGCAAAAGCATTACTTTGGATCAGAGTGAGCCAATTTTGCCCCACCGTAAAGTAAATTGCTCCTATCACGTAGAACAAAGCCAATATCAATACCCAGCCCGAATAACTCATATCTTGGAGCCGACAGACCGCTCGGCTCACCAAAAAGACCAGCCCAATCACCAAAATTCCAAAAACCGGCAATGTAGCCTGATCACCCAACAGCCCCAGCAATACCACGGCCCCTACCAGCATAAAAAGAATCGCACCAATCACTTGAGGTGCAAAGCGACTTCGTCGCAATCGTCCTAAAAAAGAAAATCGGTTTCCTTGAAATTCTCTCACCTGAGTTCCTCCATCTCACTTCGTAAATCTATCTCTCTTTTAGAAATTCCCACTTTTTCGGCAAAGTCCTGCAAAAAAAAGAAAAGAGCTGCTCTCACAGCCTCTTCTCATTTGGACATCAAGTGATAAACTCCACTGATTCTGGGATTTCGATTTCAATTAGATGAGCTATTGTTCGATTTTACCATCTCACCAAACTTCCGAAACTAGACTAAACTCTCTTAGGACTAAACTCTCTAGTTTAGAATCTTCAAAGAACTCATCCCACTTCGAATTTCATCAGTATATTTTTGTTGCTCCTCTTTTGTACCAAAGATATTTGTCAAAATCGCGACTTTTTTTCCGTTATCAAAATAATATTGCTGAAAATAGGTCATCTTTCCATCAATTTTCGCTTCATATTCAAAGAAAAACCACACTTCCTCATTCTTGGTACTTTTCAAAGAACCGGTCACTTTTATCTCACTAAAACCATTTTCTTTTAATGAATTTGACACAATCTCCATAAAAGCTTTATCGCTCATTTTGCGGACAACAAGATCGCTTTTGGGCAATATCACAACATTAAAATTACTCTTTATTGTAGAAGTGGCACTCTCTTTGATATCCCAATAAGCAGTCCCATCTGCCTCTAGCTCGGGAGCTTTCCAGCTATCTGAATAACGAATCGAATAGTGGAATTTTTTATTTTGATAAAGATTCGGCAACTTTTCTCCAGCGGCAATGGTTTCACTCGAAAAATTTAATCGATCTTTATCCCCAGAAGCCTCTTTTAAAGCTGCCTCTTTCGAACCACAACCAGCAAGCAAGATTACCATAGAAAAAATCACCAACCAAAACAGTTGGGTCTTTAGGGAGATTCTTATTCTCATCATCCGATTAGTTACCACCAGTCCACATTTGAGCCGAATAAATTATTTTCAGAAATTCCGGCCGTGCTCTTTCCATCTCAGCTTTATCATAAAAGCTTACATCCAGAAGCCGAGTATTACCTTGGCTATCTTCCCAATAGTACTCTTCGCAATACTCTTTTTTACCCTCATAGATTCCTTCATAGGCAGTGATAAACCATACTCCGCCCTGCCAATTGTATTTCTCTACACTTTTGATTTGTACACTCGACCAGCCCTCTTCCTCCAATTGGTCTTTCGTATCTTTTCCAAAAGTAGTCACATCATTGGCTGGTGCATCAGTTGGCTCGTTCGAATAAACTGAAACAAAGAACAATCCATCAATCACATTGCCACGAGAGTCCAAGCGATTGACAGACACATCTCCCGCCTCATAGACTTCGAGTTCACCCCAGTTGGCAGGATAACGGAAAGAAAAATTTTTCTCACTTTGATAAACTTGGGGCAAGGCTTTACCTTCATTCACCAATTCTGCACTAGGAGGAAAAT
>JAGOHU010000091.1 GCA_017995975.1 Negativicutes bacterium | reverse complement strand
GAATTGCAGATGAAGGATTGAGCGCTCGTAGTGTGGAAGAACTGATGAAGAAAAAGCCCCTGAATAAAGTGGCTCAACCAGTTGAACGAGAGGTTCATGAGGCTGACCTGGAAGATCGCATTTCGAAAGCTTTAGGAACAAAAGCGAAATTAAAAGTCGGTAAAGCGGGCAAAGGTAGTATTGAAATCGAATACTATTCTTTGGAAGATTTAGAAAGACTGCTGGAAATTTTTTCCGGCTCTGTAGATCAGAAAGTATCAATGGGAAAAAAGTTTGTTCTTTAATTGGATATGAATTTTAAAACCAGTCTTTAGATAAGGCTGGTTTTTCATGATTAGCTCAACTATCAAAAGAGTTGAATTCTTGCTCATTGAAGAAAAAAGGCGTAGAATATGGAAGGATAAGGAGAAATCTTTTCATTTTCGGATAGAGAGGAGTTTTGAATTAAATGTTTAAAAAGATCAAAGCCGGAATGGTGGCCCTTTTATTATCTGTAGGTGTATGTTCGTCGGTTGCTCAAGCGGAAGATGTGATCCGATTGGGAATCAATTTGGAATTAACTGGAGACTACAGTGAACAAGGTTATTCGGCGTATGAGGGCGTTCGCTTGGCTGTGGATGAGGTAAATCGACAAGGTGGGGTAAGTGGAAAAAAAGTGATTTTAATCACTGGTTCGAATCGCTCCAATGCAACTGAGGCCGGTAGAGTCACAGACAAGATGATTAACGAAGGTGTTGTTGCGGTGATTGGGCCGATTAAGTACTCCAATATTGCAATTGCTTCAAAAATGCTTGAGGGTAAGCAAATTCCATTGATTAGTCCAGCAGGGAAAGATCCGCGATCTACTGTGGATCGTCAAGGTAATGGGAAGCCTTATGTGTTTAAATTGACCTCGCCAGAACTGATGCAAGCGCAAATTATGGCGAAATTTGCGAGAAAACAGATTCCAGCAAAGACCGCTGCTATTTATGTAGATTCATCTGACAGCGATATGATTGACTTGGCAGAAACTTTTCAAAAAGAGTTTATTGCTCAAGGGGGTCAGGTGAGTATGATTAAAACTTATGAACCTCAAAATATGGCCTATCCAGTTACATTACAAAATTTGAGATTCTCCAAGCCAGATGTGATCTTTATTGCTGGTCGGGCTCAAGAAGCAGCAAAAGCGATTCGGCATTTGAGAGAGCAAGGAATTAAAACCTCAATTGTAGGGCTTTCCAATTGGGAGTCGAATGATTTCCAAGTAGTGGCTGGAGCGGAAAGTTTAAATCAAGTCTATTTCTGCAATGTGTTTTCACCGTCCGGGAAGGATCCTCAAGTGAGCCAGTTTGTAGATGCCTATAAGAAGCGTTATGGTGGCGAAAGTCCAAGTTCTTATGCAGCTCTAGGCTATGATAGTGCGAAAATTGTTTTGGATCAATTAGCTAAAGGGGGCGAGATCAGCTCCGAAGGATTACAAATGTCATTGCATACACTACGGGACTACAAAGGAGTTACCGGAGAAATTACAATGAGTAAGACCCACGAAGCTCTTCGTAGCATGGTGATTGTAGAGTATCAAGATGGAGAGCCGATTATTCGAGATAAAGTAGCTCCTTAAGGGGTTACTAGGAGGAATGACTGGGAATGAAAATCAATAAAGTACTGTTGCTTGGGTTTGTTATGTTTTTTAGTGTATTAATGCCAAAGGCTCTTGGGGCAGACACCATTAAAATCGGAGCTAATTTAGACCTGACCGGATCCAATGCCATTTTTGATCAATTTGCGATTGATGGAGCGAAGTTAGCGATTAAAGAATTTAATGAAAATGGTGGATTTCAAGGAAGAAAAGCAGAACTGATTGTTGAAAATAATCGAGGACAAATTTCCGAGACTACTTTTGCAGCCAGAAGATTGGTGAATGCTGGGGCCATTGGAATGATCACCCCCACATCGCCAGTGAATGCTTTGGCTGCAGCGACAGTGAGTGAAGAGATGAAAGTTTCTCTGATTAGCACTTTTTCGACCGATTCTTATATTAGCTCTACTGAGAAAGGGTCCAAGCCTTATTCTTTCCAATTGGCTTTTTCAGAAAAAGCTCAAGGGGAAGCAATGGCCCGATTTATTTATAAAAGTCTGGGCAAAAGATCAGCAGGAATTTTTATTGAGGAAAATTCGAATTTCACGAAAGCAGTGGAAGAATCTTTTCAAAAAGAATTTAAAAAATTAGGTGGTTCTATTGTTTTGGTTCGGATCTATAAAAAAGGGCAGACTGATTTTGTGGCAGATATCCAATCGATGCGAAGTGCGGGTGCTGAAGCAATCTATGCACCAGGCTTTGCGAAAGAAGCGGGCCGTATTATTCGGCAGGCTCGAAAAACGGATTGGGAAGTTCCTATCATAGGGAGCGACCGTTGGAATCCGATGGAGCTACGGCCCATTGCGGGCTATGCGGCTTTAACAAATGTCTACTATGTGACTGAGTATGATCCGGATGTTTCGAAAGGTAAGGCGGCGATATTTAAGGCAAGCTACCAAAAAGAGTATAGTAAAATTCCTCAGCTTTCTGCGGCTTTAGCTTATGATGCGACTGGAATGATCTTAGAAGCACTGAAGCGAGCTGGTAGCTCTGAGCCGGCTAAGGTCAGAGCTGAGCTCGAAAAGACAAGTCAATTTCGCGGTGCTACTGGGGTGATCGAATTTCGGGATGGTTCTCACGGAGCTACTCGAAGCTTGATCATTATGGAGATGGTTTTAGGTAGAGAAAAATTTAAGCAAGAATTTATTCCCTAACTGTTAAAAGTCTGAGCTTTATGCTCGGACTTTTTTTGTAGGTAGCTTTTCGAAGGAGTAGAGCTAGTAATGAAGAATATAAAGCTTAAAGGGAGATGAGATTTATGAAAATAAGGATGGTTCTTCTGGGGTTGCTTTTTGCAGTGTTTTTTCAGAATTTCGTTTATGCGGAAGAGCTTGAGACAATTAAAATAGGAGTGAATTTAGAATTAACTGGAAAGGGAAAAAGTTATGGCATCTCTTCTCTAGAGGGAGTTCAGATCGCAGCTGCTGAGTATAATGCCCAGGGGGGATTTAAAGGTAGAAAATTAGAGCTTGTAGTTGTAGATAATCAATCAGAAGAATCCGGCTCGGTCTTAGGTATGAAGAAGTTGGTAGAAAGTCGGGTGGTTGCAGTAGTAGGGCCTGCTTTTTCTTCTCCTATGATTGCGGCAGCCCCGGTTAATGATGAAAGTAAAGTACTAGGAATTAGTGGGACCGCCTCAAATCCGAGGGTAACTTTAGATGGAAATGGAAAAGTAAGACCTTTTTTATTTACACTTTCTTCGAATGATTGGAGCCAAGGAGCAGTGATGGCGACTTTTGCAACGAGAAGCTTGAAAGCCCAGACCGCTGTAATCTACATTGATAATAACTCTGATTACTCCAAAAGAGTTGCCATAAATTTTGAGAAAAAATTTATTCAGGCTGGTGGAATAATTCTGAGCAAAGAACGTTATCAACAAGAAGATAAAAATTTTAAAGAAACTTTGTTGAAAATAAAAGCCACAAAAGCAGATGTGATTTTTATTCCAGGGTATTATCAAGAGGTGGGGCTTATTATTAAACAATCTCGTGAATTGGGGATAAAGAGTTTCATTCTTGGGGGAGATGGCTGGGATGCGTCGAGTCTTTCAATGATTGCTGGGAAGGAAAATGTAGAGAATACTTTTTTTTGTAATGATTTTTCAACAAAGGATACAAATCCGAAAGTGACTAAATTTGTAGAAGAATACCGAAAAAAGAATGGAAAAGAACCAGATTCTTTTGGTGCTCTTTCTTATGATGCTACTTGGCTGATTATTAATGCGATGGAACGGGCGGATAGTACAGAGCCGATTAAAATTAGAGATGAAATGGAAAATACAAAAGAATACGATGGAGTAACTGGTCGAATTAGCATACATACAGATCATCAGGCAGAAAAATCAATTGTAGTAAATATTTTTCGAGATGGAAAGCCGGTTTTTTATGAAAGGGTAGATTTATTTCAATAATTATTTTAAAAGTCTGAGCTTTATGCTTGGACTTTTTTTGTTTTTATGACGAAAAAGTGCAAAATTTTAACGAAAAAGCGATTTGTTTTTCCAGAGAGGACAAATGCTCTTGATGTCCACACCTTTTCCTGTTACTATGTGAAAAGTGGTTGGAATGTATTTTTCTAAAGGACAAAAGGAGTGGTAGTGTGAACAAAAAGAAATTTGGAGCTTTACTGGTAGGAATTAGTTTGATGATTGCTGGTTGTGGCGGTGGTGGGGCTTCGGATACCATCAAAATTGGTGCTAACTTAGAGATGACTGGTGGTAGTGCCAGCTTTGGCGCTTCGGCAACCAATGCGGCGAAATTGGCGATTAACGAGTATAACGCCAAGGGAGGATTTAAAGGGAAGAAAGTGGAGCTTGTCATTGCGGATAATAAATCAGAAGCAGCCGAGTCTGCTTCGGCAATGCAAAAATTGGTTCAAGATAAAGTGGTGGCTGTGATTGCTCCAATCGCATCTTCCAGTGTGATTGCTGGAGCTCAGATTAATCAGGATAGTAAAGTGTTGGCGATTAGCCCAACTGCTTCGAATCCGAAGGTAACAGTAGATGAAAAGGGAAAAGTAAGACCTTATCTCTTCCGAGCTTCTTTTATTGATCCTTTCCAAGGGTCTGTGATGGCTGCGTTTGCAACCAAGAGCCTGAAAGCGAAAACTGCGGCGATCTATATTGATAATAGCTCCGACTATGCCAAAGGGTTGGCCAAGTATTTTGAGGAAGAATTTGTAAAGGCTGGCGGACAGATTGTCATTAAGGAAGCCTATCTACAAAAAGATACCGACTTTAAGGCAACCTTAACTAAAATCAAAGCAACCAATCCAGAGGTTATTTTTGTTCCTGGTTATTATCAAGAAGTGGGTCTGATTATTAAGCAGTCCCGGGACTTAGGAATGAAAATGCCTGTATTGGGTGGCGATGGTTGGGATTCGGTTCAATTGACGAATATTGCAGGAGCAGAGAATTTAGAAAACACTTTTTTCTGTAATCATTATTCAGCAGAAGATAAGAGCCCGAAAGTAACTTCTTTTGTAGAGGCTTATCAAAAAGCTTATGGACAAGTACCAGATTCTTTTGCTGCTTTAGCTTATGATGCAACTTGGATGATTATCAAAGCGATGGAAAGAGCTGATAGTACAGACCCAGTAAAAATCAGAGATGAAATGGAAAAAACCAAAGATCATGATGGGGTTTCGGGAAAAACAACTCTAAATGCGACTCATGATGCGGTAAAAGGTGCTGTAATCATTGCTTATCAAGGTGGAAAACAAGTCTTTAAAGAACGGGTAGCTCCTTAAAGGAAACAAATTTCTCAAAAAGCGAAAAATGTTGTTGACAACGTTACAGTCGTGGGATATGATTGTAAAAAAGAAGTTAACAAGTTTACACTTATTTGAGGAGGAAACAGAAGATGAATCAGAAGAGTAATTGGAAGAAGAAGGTTTGCTTTTTGCTGGCCGGAGTGGCTTTGGCAGGTCTGGTGGCCGGTTGTGGAGGCGATAAAAAAGCTGACGATGGCAATACGATCAAGATTGGAGCAAATTTTGAATTGACTGGCGCAGTTGCGGTTTATGGTCAATCGGGTTTCAATGGAGTTGAGCTAGCAGTGGAAGAAATTAATGCTGCTGGTGGAGTCAATGGAAAAAAGCTTGAATTAGTGAAATATGATACCAAATCTGAAGTTTCCGAGGCAACAAATGGAGCAACTAAGCTGATTACCGAAAATAAAGTCAAAGCTTTGATCGGACCTGCTACCAGCGGTGCAGGCGTTGCGGCTCAACAGATCGCAACGGATAATAAAATTCCAATGATCTCTCCATCTGGAACGGCTGAAAATGTAACTGTGGATAACAAAGGAATGGTCCGAAAATATATTTTCCGAACTCCGTTTATTGATTCTTTTCAAGGAATTGCGATGGGTAAATTTGCAAGTACAAGCTTGAAAGCCAAAACAGCTGCAATTTATTTAGACAATAGCTCGGACTATGCAAAAGGATTTGCTAAGTATTTTGAAGAAGAATTTGTTAAATCTGGTGGGACAGTGGTAACGAAAGAAGCTTATCTCCAAAAACATACAGACTTCAAATCTACTATAACTAAAATGAAAGCTTCCAACCCAGATGTAATTTATGTACCTGGTTATTATCAAGAAGTTTCGATGATCATCAAGCAAGCTCGTGAATTGGGCATGAACCAACCAATGCTTGGTGGTGATGGCTGGGATTCACCTAAATTGGCAGAAGTTGCTGGTGCAGCAGCTTTGGAAAATACTTATATGAGTAATCATTATGCAAGTGGAGATAGCGATCCGAAGGTAAAAGCTTTTGAAGAGAAATATCAGAAAAAATATGGTGCTAAACCCGAAGCGTTTGCTGCATTAGGATATGATTCGGTTTATATTTTAGTGGATGCAATAAAACGGGCTGGTGGTACTGACGGAGATAAAGTTGCAGAAGCTTTAGCTAAAGCAAAAGATTTGGACTTGGTAACAGGTAAATTCTCTTTTGACGAGAAACATAATCCCATTAAGACCGCAGTGATTGTAGCTTTCAAAAAGGGTGAGAAATTTTTCCATAGTAAAGTGAATCCGTAAGGGATAAGATATAAAAAAATAAATCCGATGAAGGGTCTGGAGAGTCGATCTCTGCTCTTCATCGGTTTTACTATTTTTTATCAAATAAGAAAGCTTGCGAGCCTAGGCTTTGCAAG
>JAGOHU010000090.1 GCA_017995975.1 Negativicutes bacterium | reverse complement strand
GTAAATTTTGAGTGGCGTCTAAGCTGCGAGGGTCTATGACTATCGAAAATGCGGCAAAATATACAGGTAAAGAGTTGAAAGAATTTTATCAGTGGATGGAGATTCCGGAGAGTGTCCCAAAAGAAACTACTTTAAAAGGAATTACCGCAATTTTTCCGGATTATAGTTTTGAAAAGATTAAAGAAACAAAAAAATAGTAGCTCAAAAAAAGGTTTGTCCTGGATTGTACTTGTGTATTGAAGCCCATAGGTGAAACAAAATAAAAAGAGACCTCCTATCGTAAACCTAGAGTTTTGATGGGAGGTCTTTTCCTATTAAAAGAGATTTGAGGAAAACACTTTTGCGAAAAAATGATTCACCAGTGCTTGAGCTTAAGGGAGAAGGCAAAATAAATCACCAAATCGCAACCATCTTTCCGTTGAGAAATGTTACATCTGTTACGAATATTTTGGTCCCATATAAAGAAAAGGATAATTAAATTAGGAATTTCACTCGGAAAAAAGGTGGCCTACCAAAAAAGTTAGCCCAGCCAGTTGGTCGATCCTGAGAAGAATAGAAATGGCTCAAGACTTTTAGTCATTAAGCCAAAAGGTGGAAGGGAAGAAATTAGTTTATCAATTTATAGGGTGAATGGACAATTGGGCAATTGAAAAGCGGACAAACTCCGCTTGAAGGGCGTAGTCTGTCCGCTTAATTGCTATTTAGGAGAGGGCTTTGATTTTATTGTTACAGTATTCGCTGTAGTACTCTGTAGGGATGGTCCTGCAAGAGCTTTTTCGATAGGCTAGCTCAAACTGGAATCGAACTTTTCTGGTGGAGGGAAAATAAATCTAAATTCGATGCCTCCCAATTGATCTTCTGGTTGAAGGGCTTCAATCGTAATTTGATGGCGTTGAGCAATTTGTTTGGCAATGGCGAGTCCTAGCCCCATGCCAGATTGATTGTCCTTGTCGGGTGAGCGGTAGTAGCGCTCAAAAATATAGGGAAGTGCTGCTGCTTCAATGCCTTTGCCATAGTCACGAATGGAGAGGGTCTGATTGGATTGAGTAATTTCGATTTTTCCTCCACTAGCAGAAAACTTAATGGCATTGTCTAGAATGATGGTGAAGAGCTGCTTTAATCGTAGATAATCGCCTTGAAAAGGATAGGGCGAGAAGCTTTCAGGTGCTTGTAGGAGAACGCTTTTCTTGGCTCCTAAAGCTCGAGCTGTGCGTAGGGAGTCCTCCAGAGGTTCCCATAAATTTAAAAGCTCTGTGGTGATCGGGAAATTTTCATTTTGTAGCTTGCTCAGATCCATTAAGTCTCCAATGAGCCTCTGCAAAAGCTCGGCTTCTTTGAGCATTTGTTGGTGGTATTCTGCCACCTGGTCGGGCTGCTTGATGATGTGGTCCACTAATGCTTCTAGGGAGCCTCTGATGACAGTAACTGGGGTACGAAGTTCATGAGAAAGATTGATAATAAAATCTTTTCTAAATTTTTCGAGTCGCTCGGACTCTTTGGAAGCTTGGTAGAGCCGATCGCTGAGCTCGTCCACTGTATTGCCCAATTGTCCGATTTCGTCAGTTAGGGTGAGATTGCTTTTGGCCGAATAATTTCCTTGATACAACTCAAGAGCAGTTTGGCGAATCGTATTTAAGGGATTTGTGAAGCGATAGGATAGCCAAATGGCTAGTCCTAGAGCTAGAACCAAAGCAAATAAGAGGCTTGTACTAAGCAAGATCGCTCCTTGATACAAGATATGGGTTACTCCAGAAATGGGCTTGTGCAAAAGTACTGCTCCAATGACTTTCCCACTAGAATCTTTGATTGGGGCTCCAACTGTTAGAGTAGGGACGTTGATTAGCCCAGTAAAATCACGGCTAACTTTTACTTTTCCTTTAAATACTTCTGCGACTACATGACTGGCATCGTCGGGTAAGTCTTTGTAAGCAAAATTTTTCTGACTCCGTTCGGGAACAAAAAGTTGCCTTTGTTCATTGATAATCCAGAGGTCTGTGGTGGGCATGTTATCAAGAAAACGGAGGTAATTTCGATAGGAGCCGCCATCGCTATCTTCAGTATTCCGAGCCAGCCCCATCATGGGTCGTCGTTGGGGTGGTGGATTTTCCATATGAGAGCCATTAGTTCGGGGCTGAGAAGTCCCATTTTCCGAGCGACTGATGAGACTGGCTACTCGAACTGCCCGTTCTTTTAATTCTTGCTGCTCTTGGTTAAAGGTGTAGGATTGAAAAAGAAAGAAGAAGGCAGAGCCTACCAGAATAGAGAAGAGCAAGAGGATGCTTAGAAAATAGAGGCTGAGTTTGGCGGCGATCTTATTTTTTATTTTCATGAAAGAGCCTCAAATTTGTAGCCTACACCCCAGATCGTTTTGATTTCCCATTGGGGGTGATCGTAGCTATCTAATTTTGATCGGAGTCTTCGGATGTGGGAGTCTACTGTGCGGTTGTCGCCATAGTAGTCGTGTCCCCAGAGAGAGTCGAGAAGCTGATCCCGAGAAAAAACTTTGCCTTGGTGGGTAGCGAGAGTCCAAAATATCTCTAATTCTTTTTTTGTCAGCGAGAGAGCTTCGTTTCCAATGGTTGCGATATAGTCATCTAAGTTGATGGTCAGATTATCACAAGTGAAAAGTTGTTTTTTTCCTTCTACTCGCTGGAGTCGTCTTAAAATCGCTCGAACTCGTGCCATCACTTCGTGGGGTGAAAAGGGCTTTGTGATATAGTCGTCGGCTCCAATATCAAGGCCCATGATTCTTTCAAAATCTTCTGTCCGAGCGGTGATCATGATGATCGGTACAGTGGAAGATTGTCGAATTTCTCGGCAGACATCAAAGCCGTTTTTTTTCGGCATCATTACATCCAAGAGTAAAAGGTCTGGGGACTTTTCTTTGAATAATTGGAGAGCCGCTTCTCCATCCTCTGCCAAAAAAACTTGATAACCTTCTTGCTCTGCATATTCTTTGAGGATTGATGTGATTTGTTGATGATCGTCTACAATCAGTAAAGTCGTCATAAAAACGCCTCCTTTAATAGTATTTATTCTATCGAATAAGTATGTCAAAATCATGTTTTTAGCTTAAAAAGTGAGTAAGTATAGTTTACACTAAGTAGGAAGAATAAAAAATTATTTTAAGGAGATTTCAGATAGAAAGTAGGTTGATGTGTTGGTTTCTTTTTTAGTGGTAGCTCAATCTGGTTGAAGAGTATTGAGCAATTCACTTTGTAGGGCTGGCTGATAATAAATTTCGTTGCTTCTCTTTGAAAAATCGAAATGTGATACAATTAAATTATTAAGTAATAAATAAAATAATTTCAAGAAAACACAATCTTCTTGAAAAAAACATAATTTCTCCATAATTGTTGTTTATGATTAGGACAAGACAAAAGTCCTTAACAGGACAGAGTAAAAAATGAGGAGTGAGTGAAATGAAAAAGTGGAAAAAAGGATTAGCCATTGGATTAATGATGACTGTACTGGGTGTTGGAACTGCCTTTGCAGCCGAAACTTTTAAAAATCCAGCCGAAATTTTGGCAGGTCTTACTGGAAAGACAGTAGAACAAATCGAAAAAGAGCGTTGGGATGGTCACAAGAGCTATGGTCAGATGGCAGATGAAGTTGGCAAGTGGGGCGAATTCCGCAAAGCGAATATTGAGGAGCGCCAAAAATATGTAGATCAACAAGTAAAAGATGGCAAAATGTCTCAAGAGCGAGGGACTTTTATAAAAGAACGTATTGGAAATGGCCAAGGCGGTGGTTGCTGTGATGGCGGCGGTGGTTCTTATGGTAAAGGCCAAGGCGGTCGCGGTGGCGATCATCGTGGTGGCGGCATGATGGGCGGGTCTGGTGGCTGGAATAACTCAGACAATCAGGATGAGAACAAAAGACCTGGTCAAGGCCGTAGAGGAAATTGGTAACTAAAAATAGGTAAGATATAATCTTTCGTTGAACGGTTGATAGAATCAAAAAAATGGGTTGATCAAATGTTGATCAACCCATTTTTGTTTGTTTTGAAATTACTTTTATAATAATCAAGGCTAAGAAGCTATCAACAACATGATGAAGGAGAGTGCCACCGCCAACGAGCATTAGTCCGGTTTGAAAATCAAAGCCAAAGGGCAGAACGATTAGGGCTTCGCTTCCGGCATGTAAAAAAGCAGTTGTTCCCAAGGTGGAGAGAAAGCTCCATTTTCGCTTGACTATGAGCCAGCCTCCGAGCAAGCCAACAAAGCCATGCATTGCAGCTCGAGCGGCAATGACGATGGGAAGGCCGGCTAATAGGAAGCCGAGGGCTGAAAAAAGACCTACTAAAAATGAGTATCCCGGACCTAAAGTAAAGGATAGGAATAAGGGGACGTGTAACCCAAGGGTCGCTGTAAAAGGGCCTAGGTAAATTTTGGGCATAAATAGGGCAAAAACAATGGTAAGACTTGCTAAAATTGCTGTATAAAGTTGAAGTCGCAATCGGGGCATAACAAACCTCCTAAAACTATTCTACTTTTAGTGTACCCAAGGATGAGAAGAAAAACAACAATGAGAAGGTTTTCACGAAAAAATGTTTGTAAAATGGTGCGTTAAAAATTTAATTGGTAAAAAAATAAAATTACCAAACTCGCTATTCAGATTTAAATTGAGTGGAGAGTTTTGTTCTAATGAGTATTAAGTGGTTGGTTATATATTTTATTAAGAGAAAAGATTTCAGATGGACTTATTCGACTGTTTTTAATTAGACTTGGTGGTAATGTATTTTTGAGCAACGATTTTGAACAAGATAAGTCCCCTAATATCTTTAGGTTGTTGTCGAGATGATTGTCTACTATCAGTAGGAGTTGTTTTTTTGAATCACCCCAGTGTCATTCTCGGAAAAGCTTTTGGGTGAGAGCGTGAGAGTTAGGGAAGTAATATAAAGGGGAAGGCATTTTGAGAGAACTTCTTTAATAAAGAAGAATGGGATTTTCAAGATAATTGACAACGAGAGTAACAGAGTTACTTTCGTTGTCATTATAGGAAGTGTCACGTTAGTATTTCACTATGCTATCGAAACGAAAAAAGACCACTTCAAACGAAGTGGTCTTTTAAGTTGTACTTATTTACGATATTTTGCAATATTTTCCAGTTCTTTTTGATAGTCTGGGCGATATTTGTCAACTACTGATTTGGTGGCATCTTGCCATGGTTTTGGATCGGTTACTTCTACGATGGTTGCACCAGCAGCGAGTACTTTATCACGAGATTTTTTCTCATACTCTTTCCATGCGGCGATTTGAACTTTTGCAGACTCATCGGCTGCTTCTTGAATGATTTTTTTGTCTTCATCAGAGAATTTGTCCCAAGCGGCTTTGGAGACCATGAGAATTTCAGGAGTTACTTGATGTTGGTCAGTAATCATGAATTTAGCTGCTTGGTAATGATTGGAAGAGTCATAGCTTGGGAAGTTGTTTTCAGCCCCTTCGATAACTCCTGTTTGGAGTGAGCTGAATACTTGTCCATAAGGCATTGGAGTAGCAGATGCTCCCAATGCAGCAATGATATCCATATTGATTTTCGATTCTTGTACTCGAATTTTGAGACCTTTTAAGGAATTGATATCGGTTAATGGTTTTGAAGAGTAGAAGTTTCGTGAACCAGAGCTATAGTAAGTCAGTCCACGTAGTTTTCCAGCTTCCATGCCAACAAGCATTGCTTTTCCGTCGGCGCTGTTTAAGAATCTCCAGAGGTGATCTTGATTGTCAAATACATAAGGAAGGGAGAATACTCCAAGGGATTTGTTGAATTCAGCTAAAGGTGAAGCATTTACACGGGCAAATTCGATTGCACCGAGTTGTACTTGAGCAATAACTGATTTTTCATCTCCTAATTGGCCAGAAGCTTTTACATTGATTTTGATACGGCCTTTGGATTTTTCTTCTACTGCTTTAGCAAAAGCTAAGTCTCCAACTACAGTTGGATAGCCGTCCGGATGATTGTCTGCCAGAGTCAATACCATTTGTTTTCCTGAGTCTGCTTTTTTGTCGCTACCACCACAACCTGCGACAACCACTGAGAGGGTTAATAGAGCAACACCGAGAGCAAGCCATTTTTTCTTCATTTCTGGAAAACCTCCTTAAAATAATAGATAGATTTTGACCACCGAAAGAAAAAGGAAACCTTTATATCTCTAACCGAACTTCCTCTTACAGGTTGAATAGGGAAGGAAGCCAAGTTGACAGAGCAGGAATATAAGTAATCATAACTAGGATAACACACATGGCAAGGAAAAAGGGCAACATGGCTTTGGTACCGGCCTCAACCGAGACCTTACCGATGGCGCAGCCAACGAATAGCACCGTCCCTACTGGCGGGGTCAGAAGACCTAGGCCAGAGTTGAGGATCATCATGATACCAAATTGAATGGTGTCCATTCCCAAAGTTTGACATACTGGTAGAAGAATCGGAGACAAGATGAGGATCATTGGTGCCATATCCATAGGTCCGCCAAGGGCGAGGAGCAAGATATTGATGAGCAATAAAATGATCCAAGGTTTGTCTGAGACGGCTAAGAACCATTCGGTGATTACGTGAGGTAGATCTAGTACTGCCATTACATAACCAAAAGCATTAGATGCGGCAATCAAGAAAAATACCATCAATACGGTGCGGAATGTACGACGTAGTACAGGCCACATTGCAGAAATCGGACGTTCTCGATAAATTAAGAAAGCCAAGACAAAGGAGTAGGTGACTGCGATCGCTCCTGCTTCGGTAGGAGTACACCAGCCAGTGATGATTCCACCAAGGATCACGATTGCAGGAGTGAGGGAGAAAAGACCATGTAT
>JAGOHU010000089.1 GCA_017995975.1 Negativicutes bacterium | reverse complement strand
TTCTCTCTAAAGCAATGGAGTCCATCTATGTTTTCTAATAAGAAGATGAGGTGTATTGATGAAAAATATCGCTTTTCTCTTTTGTTCAAATTACTTTGATAAAAATCAACCAGATGAGGATTATCAGGAAGAATATAACTGCGTTAAAAAAATGGGAAAAGAAATTTTATTATTTTCTCTAGATGGTTTCCTCGAAAAAAACATAGTGGATATCCGAATCACTAACGAACCTACTACTCTAATTTATCGTGGTTGGATGCTTACCTATGATGAATATACTGCTTTATATCAGGCTTTGCTCAGCAAAGGCTTTACCCTCATCAATTCACCCGAACAATATCGGCAATGCCATTATCTTCCCTTTTGGTATGACTTATTAAAAAACAATACCCCCAACTCTTTGTGGACAAAAAATATTCCAAAAGACGAAGAGATTCTCCAGCTCTTAAAAAAATTTGGTACAAAACCACTTATTGTGAAAGATTATGTAAAATCAAGAAAGCACGAGTGGAGTGAAGCCTGTTTTATTCCTAACCCAGCGGAACTTTCAGCAGCACTCCAAGTTGTAAGTACATTCATAGCTCGACAAGCAGCCAACTTAGTAGGTGGTGTCGTTTTACGAGAATATGTTTCTTTGAATTTATTAGGAAACCACGAAAAAAGTGATATGCCGATTGCAAAAGAAGTTCGTATTTTTTGTTTTCGCCACAAACCATTTGCCTACATCCAATACTGGTCCGGGGCAGAAGCATTCAATATCAATGACTATCAAGAATTAATCAATCAATGTGCCTTGCTTGATAACAATTTCTACACAATTGATCTAGCCCAAACAATCGACAACCAGTGGATCATCATGGAAGTTGGAGACGGGCAAGTCTCTGGATTGCAAGAATATGATCCAGCACTGTTTTACGAGAAATTATTTGAACTTTTATCGTAACAAGCTCTATCGTCAACTTATCTTTTTAGCAAACCTACCGAAATACAGAAAAAAGCAGTTAGAAAAATCTAACTGCTTTTTCTTTTTTACTAATACCTATCTCACTTCGCTACCGGGCTCCATTCCTGGAGCATCTACCAATACTAATTTCTCGTTACCTGCTTCATCATGAGCCGCCGACAAAAGCATTCCTTGAGACATAATCCCACGGATTTTAACCGGTTTTAAGTTTGCAACAACTACTACATTACGCCCTACCAATTCTTCTGGATTGGGATAGTGAATCGCAATTCCTGAAAGAATGGTACGCACTTCACCGTTCCCCATATCAATGGTGAATTGAAGGAGTCGATCTGCTTTTTCTACTTTACCAGCAGTAAGCACTTTCCCTACTCGGAGCTCGGTTTTAGCAAATTCGTCAATGGTGATTTCTGCTTTACCAGCTGGCTTTTCAACTACTTCTTCTTTGATTTCTTCCACTTTCGGTTCCTCTTCTTCTTTGATTTCAATTCGTGGGAAGACTGGTTCCAGCACTTCTGCAACAGTTACCTTATCTGGGAATCCACCAAAAGTACGGACTCCATCCAAATCAGTTGCGTAGCCTTCAGACAATCCTAACTGGGAAAAAATCTTCGGTGCGGTCGTTGGCATCGCTGGAGTAATCAAAGTTGCCGCAATTCGGAGAAGCTCCGCCACTGTATAGAAAAACGCATCTAAATGAGCTGCTTCTTCCGGCTTTTTCGCCAATCCCCAAGGTGCTGTTTCATCTACATATTTATTCCCTTTAGAGATCAAGTCCCATATCTCTCGATAAGCTCCATTGATATCCATCGCTTCCATTTTGGTTTCATAATTTTTCACAGTTTCTTCTGCCGCTTTGGCGATTGTCAGCTCGGCCTCAGTAGGAGTTCCTTTAGTAATCACTCCGGCTCGGAATTTTTTCACCATGCTCAAAGTACGGTGCATCAGATTGCCCAAGTCATTGGACAAATCCGAATTGAGTCTTTGAATCAGTGCATCTCGAGAGAAATTTCCGTCTTGCCCCAAGGTCACATCACGCAGTAAGAAATAGCGCAGTTGATCTGCTCCAAATTCTTCAATCAAGGCAACTGGATCAATCACATTGCCTTTGGATTTGGACATTTTATCCCCTTCCACGATCAACCAACCATGACCATACACTTTCTCAGGCAAAGGTAAATCCAAAGCCATCAAAATGATCGGCCAAATAATGGTGTGGAACCGAACAATTTCTTTTCCGACTAAATGCATTCCATGAGGCCAGTAATGGGCAAATTTCTCTGGATTATCTTTATAGCCCAAGGAAGTAATATAATTTGCCAATGCGTCAAACCATACATATACTACGTGCTTCGGATCAAAAGGAATTGGAATTCCCCAACTAAAAGTAGTACGGGATACACAAAGATCCTCAAGCCCTTGCTTTACGAAATTAATCATTTCATTGCGGCGAGCTGCTGGTTGGATAAACTCTGGATGGTCTTCCATATATTGGAGCCACCGATCCTGATATTTAGACATTTTAAAGAAATAACTTTCTTCTTTCATGGTCTCTACTGGACGGTGACAGTCCGGGCAAAGATTTCCTTCTTCCAGCTTGCTTTGAGGCCAAAAAGTTTCACAAGGTACACAATACCAGCCTTCGTACTCGGACTTGTAAATATCACCTTGGTCATATATTTTTTGGAAAATATCCTGCACCACTTCATAATGACGAGGCTCAGTCGTTCTCACAAAATCATCATAAGACACATGAAGACGTACCCACAAATCTTTAAAAGATGCTACAATATTATCGACATATTCAACCGGAGTCACCCCAGCTTCTTCTGCTTTTCGTTGAATTTTTTGACCGTGCTCATCCGAGCCAGTCATGAAATAAGTATCATATCCTGCCATTTTTTTATACCGAGCCACAGTGTCCGCAATCGTGGTACAATAAGCGTGGCCGATATGCAGTTTATCACTTGGATAATAAATCGGTGTACTAATAAAAAATGGTTTCTTCATCATTTATCGCCTCTTTCTCTCTAGCTAAAAGTTCAAATCGATAGGAATAAACTCTTCCCTTTAGAATACCCGAAATTTGTATGAATCGCAACAAATAGCCCAATATTTTACACATTGCATATAAGGAGAATTTTGTTCTATGAAAAAACAACTGACTCAACGAATCAAAATGAATCGGATTGGCAAAAGGCTCGAATTCGAAATTCAGGCAAATCGCACTTCTTCGACCATCGTCTTAGTTCCAATGATCTTTATCATTTCTCTCCTCGTCATTGGAAATTTTATCGACAAAAAATCTGCTGAAGCCCCTTTGTGGTGGACCCTTGGAATGATTTCTTTGATCCCTTTGATTGGAACTCTTTTTCTTCGACAATGGCTTTGGGAACACAGAGGGCAGGAATCTCTTTCTTTTGATTTACTCACCGAAACCCTAACCTATCGAAAAAGTGGTTCCTATTGGCTAGGGCCAGATCAATCCTGGACTCTATCCTCCCTGACAAACCTTCATGTAAAACCTCGTGGACTTCTCGAGGGAAACCTCAAGTTTGCCCTTCCTCCTTTTTCCACCCTCAAAGGCGAATCGGCTGGCAACTCCTTTCAATTTGGAGATACCCTAAAAATTGAAGAAGGCTTCATGATCTGGTTGATCGCTCGCCAAGAAGGTTTGGTGAAGAATTCTCAATTCATGGAAGGAATCACCCTGCCAGAATTAGAACATGTACTACCGGGAAAATAAAAAAAGCTGCTACCCTGATTTACAATCAGAGTAGCAGTTTTTTAATGCCCAAAATAAAGCCACAAGAAAGCAAACAAAATCGGCTGATGAACTAAATAAACCAATAAAGAATGACGACTCATCCAAGAAATCCATCCACCTGCTTTCCCATAGCTACAAGTAAATGAATCTAATATTTTCCATTGACCTGCTGAAACTCCTAAGACAAAAGGGATGATCCAAGGAACCACCGGAAAGTAATCAACCATAGAAAAATACTGGCCTCCTCCACCTAGGGGCAGTAAATAAACTGGATAATGAAAATTCATCACCAGTAAAAACCAAGCCCCAAGCACAAAAAGAAAATTTTGGCAGGGTAATAAGTAGCGAAAAATAAAGTAACTCAAAAACTGAGCCACTCCCATCAAGTGAAGAATCCCAAAATACACCCCTCGCCCCGGAGTAAACCAACCAGTCACGAGAGTAATCAAAAATCCCCATCCCACTAAAATGCACCCATTTCGGATTTGCCTAGTCCCGTAACATGTGCTATAGCCTGAAAGGAAAAGAAACAGCCCAGCGAAAAAAATCCGTACTGGCGGCCAATAGCCTTCGAACAGCCCCATTTCTTTTCCGTAAAAAAATTCTAGATCAAAAAGAAAATGATAATAAATCATCATCAGAACCGATAAAGTGCGCAGTCCATCAATAAGCCAATTTCGTTTCTTCATCTTATTCGCCGCTCTCATCCACAGTCCATTGATAAACTTCTCGGCGAGAAAGATTGTACTCTTTTGCCACTTGCCGAGCTGCCTCTTTTTTTGTAATTCCTTGTTCGATCAATTCAGCCAATCGATCTTGTGGCAATAGTATCTCTGGAACTTCCCCCTTTAGTTCATCCCACTTCTCCGCCCAGCCATCAATCAAGACTACATACTCACCACGAGGCTCTGTCACGTTGCACAAATGAATCAGTTCTTCCAAGCTACCTTGCTCAAAAGTCTCAAATTTCTTAGTTAATTCCCTACCCCATCCAGCAGTTCGATTGCCTAACACATCTTTGCATATTTGCAACGTTTTGACCAACCGATGAGGAGCTTCATAAAAAATCAAAGTCCCTGGAATGGTTCTTAATTCCTCTAAACGATCCTTTTGTTTTCGATCTGTTCGAGGCAAAAAACCTTCAAAGAAAAAGCTTTCTGTAGAAAGTCCCGATGCAATCAAGGCAGTAAGCCCCGCATTTGCTCCGGGCAAAGGTACAATTGTAATCTTCGCTGCCATAGCTTTGCGGACTAAATCGGAGCCCGGATCTGAAATTCCTGGCATACCTGCATCGCTAACCAAACCGATCTGATCACCAGCCAGAAGTTTGGCAATGATTTCTTCCCCAGCTAACTCTTTGTTGTGTTCATCATAGCGAATCAATTTGGTAGCAATTTCAAAATGATTCAACAACTGCCTTGTGTGGCGTGTATCTTCGGCAGCAACTAAATCTACCTCTTTTAAAATCCGTAAAGCTCTCAAAGTAATATCTTCTAAATTCCCGATGGGAGTTGCAATCAAATAAAGAGTCCCTTTTTGTTTTGTCTCCATACTTCCTCCTGCAAAAAAACCGCCCTCAAGGACGGTTTTTTCATTTATTTCTTCTTTAAAGAACTCCAAGGAAATTCTAAAATACTTTTACTATCTAAAAGAATCGTTGCCTGCTTCGCATCCAACCGGATATTTACCACTTTTCCTCCACCTTCTGGTGTATCTACTAGCATCCCGATTCGAATGCCTTCTTGTCCATTTGGAGTAGAAGGAGCCGGAGCATTTTTAGGAGCCGGCTTCTGATCCCTCGGTTGCCATTGTTTCTTTTCTACCGGCGGTTGAGGTCTTGCAACGATCGGCGTCCTTGGTGAGGTGGTATCCAGAGTTTTTCTGTCTGCATTTTCCTTCGGAACCTCTGGTCGTGCTACTGCTATTGGAGCAGGTTGTTGGGGGCGAGGCTTAAATTCGGGCCGCAGAGTTCTCGCGTCATTTGCCCCAAGCCCCTCTTCTTTCGCTGGTTGGAAAGAAGGACGATTTTGAATTTTCGGCCGTTCTTCAAAGCGGGGCTTGCTATTTTCTTGGGTTGGCCGTTGATCACTTCGAGAGATTGGTTGGTTCATTTGGGTTCTTGGTTGATTCACCTGAGGGGTGGGTTGACTCATTTGAGGGGTGGGTTGATTCATTTGAGGGCTTGGTTGTTTCACGTGAGGGGTGGGTTGGCTCATTTGAGGTCTTGGTTGGTTCACCTGAGGGGTGGCTTGGTTCATTTGGGTTCTTGGTTGGGTCACGGGAGTTTTGGGTTGGCTCATTTGGGGTCTTGGTTGGGCCACTGGAGGTTTGGGTTGGCTCATTTGAGGTCTTGGTTGGGTCACTGGAGGTTTGGGTTGATTCATTGGAGAACCTCCCATTATTTTTTGATCTCCCGCAGGTTTCACAGGGCCATTTCCTCCTTCGGATTGCTGACCTTCCTGTAGCTTTCGAGCCTCATATTCTTGCTTAGCCAAAGCCGCAGCAGCTTTACGCTCTTTATTTCGCTCTTTATAAACTTCGTTTTCATATTTCAAGCAGCACATCAATCGACTGCATACGCCTGAAATTTTCAAAGGATTCAAAGACAAGTCCTGTTCTTTTGCCATTTTGATAGAGACTGGCTCAAAATCTTCTAAGAAAGTTGCACAGCACAAAGGACGGCCACAACAGCCTAAGCCGCCAACCATCTTCGCTTTATCCCGTACCCCAATTTGCCGAAGCTCTACCCGAGTACGGAAAATGCTGGCTAAGTCTTTTACTAATTCTCGAAAATCAATTCGACCATCAGCAGTAAAGAAGAAAATCACTTTTGATTGATCAAAAGCGTACTCTGCATCTACAATTCGCATATCCAGTTTATGGGCATTTACTTTTTCCATGGCTTGACCAATCGCTTTTTTAGCTCGCTCTTGATTGGCTTCTGCTTGTTTTCGATCCCCTTCGGTTGCCATACGAATGACTTTTTTCAAAGGTGTTACTACTTTTTCTTCTGGTAAGTCGACTGGCAATTGAGCTACTACTCCGACTCCATTCCCATTTGCGGTTTCCACAATTACCGAATCTTGTAAACTTAAGGTAAATCCAATT
>JAGOHU010000088.1 GCA_017995975.1 Negativicutes bacterium | reverse complement strand
TATTGAATACTCACATTCCTAATCTTTTTTACCAAGTAAATCGATAGCCCCCATTGATTGCCCAAGGCTGACTAAATTGTCCGCCACTGGAGCGCTCAATGTCGAAATAAAGATTATGTTTGTTATGAATCTGACCTGTGAAGCCAAGACCCCAGGTCCACCAAGAATCACCGTAACTTGTGGTTTCCACGCTACCATTTAATTGATAATCTCGATCTCCATCAAATTCATGGACTCTTGATATCTTGAAATAACCATTGATTGGATTTTTTCCTTTTTTCACTTCATATCCCAGATTGGCCCCTACCCGCCCTAATAACGAGGTATAGCCCCCTACTTGGACATCCAGCCCGTTTGAACTACGGAAAGTACCACCACTTTGATTCGAGGCAGAAAATTGAGCTTGAGGCTCTAGATACCACCCCTGCTTTTCTTGCCGATCTAGATGATAGCGTTTCCCGACCTCAAAAGAACCCGAAAATCCCTTGGTATTCACTTTGCCACCAGAAACGGGCTCTCCTGCCGAATCCAATACACTAAAATCATTTTTCATCCAATTATGTTTGAGAACTAGGTCTGTATAAAAACCACTAGAAGTCATATAAGTACCATAAGCACCTAGCGTTTTCGAATCAATCGAACCGTTTCCCACCCCATAGTCTAGGTTGCCGTTGGCATAGCCAAAAAAGCCACCTACTGAAATATGATCTTTATTTTTCAATTCGAACTTCTTGTCTGCTCCGACCTGAAGCCCTCCGTAGTTCATCGAATAACCACTTAGAAATCCATCTCCCGAAGAAGTAAATTCTCCTCCAAAAGCCTTGGCCCAGATATTTCCTTTTTCCTCTTGGCGTAGATTGCCAAGCCGTTGGAATAAAGTCTGAGTTTCTGCATAGGTCATTAAATAGCTACCAGAAAAAACATTTACTGCTGCCGAAGTGGAAGAACTAGCTTTTTTATTGCCCACAAGAAACCAATCTTTACTTTTCTTCTCCAAACTATATTCATAGCCACCCAATTCAACATTTTGATTTAGAGAAAAAATCCCCTGCCCATCAGCGGTTTTAATAATTTTTAACGTTTCAGTCCCAGTAGACTCAGAAGACCCAGAATTCAAAACATAAATTTTGTGGCCCCCCCCAGTGGTTCCTGTAATGTTTAGGATATCTCCGTAATTATCACCATTTTCATCTCCCACAATATCTGTACGCATCACAAATCGTAAGGCTCCACTTAAATTTTGGACGTTTAAGGTTGCAAAGTTCATACTTGCGTCTCGAGTCACTGGAAAGGGAGTGAATTGTACTGCCCCCGTACCAGTCAAATTTTTGATCGAGCTCGAAGAGTCTGCCCCGATTGTTCGCAGATTCAAACGAGTATCTGCCCCATTGAGAGTGATATTTTCAGCATAACCACCACCGACCAAGCCCGTATCTAAATAAACGATCCCGTTATCATTTACATTCAGATAGCCCTGAGCTTTTCCCCCTTCTTTAATCCACGAATAAGAAGTGTCATTTACTGTAGTATCAATGCCGATCCCTGTATCATAAATCGTCTGAGCCGACGAATCATTTAGCTCTGTGTTGATTACTTTGCCCTTCAGACTTACCAGTTGTTTGCTTTTTCCATATAAGTAATTATCTTGACCAATCGCTGGAGCTTCTACATCACCATTGTGAGGCCAAAAAAAGCCTGCGTTAGCAACATACAAAGTGGAATCATAAATCTGATTATCCTTTGCGGTTCCCATGACCCAAAGCATACCACCCCCTCGAACTGTAGTATGGTTGGTGCTACCAAAATTCGTATGATCTGAATAGCCATGAGCACTAACCTCAATAATCCCTCCATTTACTTCGCTATAATTAACAGTTCCTTGGCTGACTGTCAAAATTGCATTTTCCCGATTATTTAAACCCAGCTTGCCATTTCCGTTAATAATATAATAATTATCAACAGTTCCAATTGTTTCATTATCTTCAATATCAGTCGTTTTAATTTGACCTGTGACTAAGGTTTCGGGTGTATCTGTCCACCATTCATTGTTTACAGCCTCTGCACTTTGCAAGCCCCTCATTCCAAATAATGTTCCCACCAAAATTCCCAAACCAATTCTCTTTAATCTTCTTTTCTTCACTTCATTCTCCACCCATTCAAAAAATAAAATAATTTAGCATTTTTATCCTTATTTTTAATTAATAATTATTATCGTTTCGCACATTTTAATCATATCACTCATTCTCTCAGCCTTCAATCTGAAGATGTGACATTTTTACAACAAATGGGGTACTTCAACTTAACCTAAAAAAAATAACAACCCAGTGCAGATTGTTATTTTTTGTCTTTAGGTTGACCTGTCAAGTAAATCGCCGGCCCTATTTAATGCCTAGGATTGGCAAAAATCAGTTCTGCTCATTTTCTTCACATCTATATCTTTAGCCGACTTAAGCAGTGGGATCAAAACCAAAGACTCTCGATCAGACCAAGTTTGAAGATACCAATTTAAATTCAACTGCCAATCTGACCGATTTTCCTTGGGGAATTTTAAAAAGTATATTTCAATCCCAATCTGGCTCCGTAAGTATAGGCCCCTTTGCTCCCTAAGCCACCAGAAATATTTCCCCACAATTGCAATCTCTTGCTAATTTGTCCTTCGTAGCCTAATTTCAGTTCTCCCATATTTTCTACTCCGGATGTCGAAAAATCACGATCCCCATCCATTGAAATATCATATGTACCTGTATTATGGTACCAATTCAATTCTGCATAAGGCTGATACCAACGTCCGTTGCTTTCTTTCACCTTCTGATAAAGACGCACCCCTAGTCGAGTTTGGATATTATCATCATTTTTGCTTACATAGGTTCCATTTTCCTCCCGGTGCCCATCGCCGGATACACCTTGATAAGTCACCTGAGCCTGCCATTTTAACCAGAGGTTACGGTTTTCATTTGCTTTGTTGTTTCGTGCCAGTTGATCATACCCTGCCTCTATCGAAGCAGTCACACCACTCAGACCATATTTTTCGACTGCCAGTCCTCCGCCAGCTACCTGTCCATCAAAGTCATTCCAGGAAACCCATGTATCCAGATATTTGCCGCTTTTATCTGGATGTTCGTCGTAAATCGTTCCATATAATCCTACATTGTAGCCTGAAATATTTCCTTCTGCTTCATACAAAAGACCTTTTCCGTGGGTTTTGACTTGCCCATAGCCCCCCATAATTCCGAAAAGGTATGTACGATCATTTTCTTTTTTTCGAACCAGATCAAATCCCACTCGCATCGAATTGTAATCCTGTTTGAGCCGAATTTGTTCACTCTTCTCATCCATTGAGACTTTTTTAGTGTTAGCGTGAGCCCAGATATTTTGACTTTTGTCTTTCAAGCCATCATCTTTCCAGTGCAAGAGCCCAACCTCACCCACCCGATCATGTAATGTGAGCTGAAATAAATTATTAGCCCCATAAGCATTACCAAGATAGGCTCCCCCTTCTGGACGAACAATTGGCTGGTTCGGATATTCCGGATTGATTACCTCTTTGGGGCTTATTTTATTGGTCAAATACCAATTATTCGTATCGTTGCCTAATTCATCGCCTTTGGTCACAAAATAATCATATGCTCCAGCCACAATACGTCCGGCTTGAGTAAATGTTCCGGCAAGTGATGTCCCATCCACTTGAATGATCTGGATACCATTAATTGTTTTTTCTCCCAGTCCGCCCAAATTATTTACTGCAACTTTCGTCGTACCTGTAGCATTACCGTTAATAATCACTTTATCAATTGGCGAACCATCTCCGTCTAAAACACCATTAAAAACAAACTTCCCATTTGTTCCATGATAGTCATCAGTGATGGTCAATACTTGCCGAGTCGCCAAATTGGTTTCATCGCTCAGATAGACTGTTGCACCATCGGTGAGAGTAAGATTCGACATTGTTGAATTGCCTGTCAATTTCCAAAAACTTTGTGAACCATCGATTTGGAAATTAATTTTTCCCGTACCAGCCAAGGTCGATTTTCCAACAATTTCAGTACCATTTGTCATATCTAAATCAATCAAGCCGTTTGCACCTGCTTGAAAATCACCAGTTACACTAAAAACACGTTGAGTATTTGAAATCCCAATTGGATTACCAAATAAATCCTGATCACTGAAAGCATCCAGTGTGTTATCTCCGTCTACATTGGTAATAATCCCTTTCGTCGTACCATTACCAATCGCATACATGGCATACTGTCCCGATTGAGTTGTAGTGATCTTGGTATTTCCTAATAATGTAATCCCCGTATCGCCAAGCTTTCCACTGGCCGACTCTGCCCGCAAACCACTCGCAGTGGCTCCCGAAACCCTAATATCCGTATTATCACCTAGTACAATTTTTCCCGAATTGTTTGCATAAATTGCGTGTGCCGAGCTGCCACTGGTCTGGATTGTACTATCTTTCCCAATGATAAGGTAGCTATCCGATTTTTGTGAAGAAGCTTTCCAGCTACGTAGCCCTGCATACACACCATATCCATCGCCCTCTAAAATATTACTGCCATTACCAGTTGTTATCACCGTAAGGCCATCGCCTACTTGAATTTTATTTGTCAAACTATTATTAATACTGTTATTCGACCGGATCCCGATGCCATTGGTTTGAATATTTGCGTTATCCCCAACAAAAACTTTGCTACCCTGAGCATTTTCTGTGAGGTTTATCCCATCCGCGCTAGATCCGGTGGTTTTAATTATTAACCCATCACCCAAGTAAATGGTCGAAGTTCCTGGATTTATTTGAACTGCATCAGATTTACTCCCTGCTGTAGTAATGATTACTTGCTTACCACGCAAATCGTAATAACTACTATTCCCATAGATACCAAAACCGCCCAAAGGTGCAAGGCCGCTGTCTCCAGATGTGGTAATAATAATTTTTTTTGCATCATTGATATAGGTTCCATTTGAATAATACAGCGTATTATCGGTCGAAAGTGTCTCTGACTCCTCATCCCATACATCAGCAGCTTGCACATTACTTTGATTCATAGCTACCCAGCCAATTCCCAGTGTTAAAACCATTCTCAAATAATTATTTTTTTTCATTTCAACTCGCTCCCTTTTTCCCCAAAACAGTTCTTTTCTTATCTATCTCTTTAATTTACCAACCAATTCAGATACTAGACTTTTTTTGTCTACTTTTGCAACAAAAAAAAGTTCCTCTTTGCTCGTGTTCTCGTTTTTTAAAGCTCTTTGATCTTTCAATTCATTTATCTTTAAATTTATCAGTGTTGCAAGGAATCTAATCCCAACTGCCGCAGCAATAAATAGATTTTTTTAACTAACAAAAAATAACAAATATAATCTTCTTAAACAACATCCTGAGACACGATCAATTCTTGAGATTGTAGTCCTTTAAAATTGCCTTGTCAATATTTTTTTATGATTTATTTTAACAGGATCGAACACGAATTATTTGGCCACCAATCAGTCTATAAGAAGCGTTGGGGTAAAGCGAATTCTTCCTACTCACCCTATTGTTAATACGACTATCCGGTTCTTTTCATTTTATCTTACCAATTCCAATTTATAGATGGGTCAAGATTTTCTTGTAGTTACAATTCTCACTACTATCTTTATTATTTTCAGCTTAGCATATCTTGACTTACACAACCATCCTCAATCATCATTGTTTGCTTTTTTGCCATACTTAATACACGATTATTTCAATAAAATCAAAAAATCAATCTAATTCAATTAGTAATATCCTTAAAAATAGACACCTTTCGTTTTTCGAAAGGTGTCTATTACAATTCATTCTATATTCAAGATTAAAAGCCTCAATCGGATTTAGATTCTACCACTGCTTGACCTGCAACCCAACCAGTCGAAAAGGCGGCTTGTAAATTATAGCCCCCAGTCCACCCAGCTAAATTTAAAATTTCTCCTGCAAAATATAAGTTCGGAACCACTTTCGATTCCATCGTTTGCGGATTTACTTCTTTTAAATTAACACCACCAGCTGTCACAATCGCCTCAGCAATGGGTCGTTGTTCAACCACTTTCATAGTTAACTTCTTCATATTCTCCACTAGAGCCAACCGTTCTTGCCGAGTAATTTGGTGAATCGGTTTTTCTGGATCGACCTTAGCCAGTTCCAGCATGACAGGGATCAACTTTTGTGGTAGTAAATCATCCAAACCATTCTCCGCTTTCTTACGAGAATATTTATCAAAATCTCTTTGAATTCGAGCATCCAGTTGTTCTTCCGATAAAGCAGGCTTCAAGTCAATCTTGAGCCAAAGAGGTTCTTCCTTTTGTAGTAGCTCGCCAGCCAATTTGCTCATAGTCAAAATAATTGGACCCGAAACCCCATAATGGGTAAATAACATCTCTCCGAAATCCGAATCTTTCTCTTTTCCCTTTTGCCAAAGGCTGGCTTGTACATTCTTCAAAGACAAGCCTTGCAAAAGAGGCACCCATTCTTCTTCGGTCACCAAAGGGACTAATGCACCACGAAGCGGGACAATTTGATGGCCCAGTTCTTCAGCCCACTTCAACCCGTCTCCGCTTGACCCCGTCCCAGGGTAGGATACTCCACCAGTGGTCAAAACCAGCTTTTCTGCTTCTACTTTTACACCAGACTTTAAGGTAACTTGAAAATGGCTTTTCACTCTTTTTATTTCCCGGACAAGTGAATCATTCCATATTTTCACCCCTACCGCTTCAGCCTTAGTGACCAATAAATCTCGCACCTCTCGGGCTGATTGACTGGCTGGAAAGACTCGTTGCCCCCGTTCCACAACAGTGGGACAACCCCAAGCATGCAATAATTCTCGCAATTTTTGATTATCCAGCTCATCCCAAGCACTATACAGAAAG
>JAGOHU010000087.1 GCA_017995975.1 Negativicutes bacterium | reverse complement strand
GAAGCTTGCTTCCAACTAGAAAACGAAGTGCAGAATAAAGACATCGATGTGTGGGATTCGAAAGTATTGGAAGACTACGGTCGGCGTCTGATCAATTTGATTCACGAGCAAGGTCAGGTCAAGTATTCTCAGGAATATGGCAAGACTGAAATTGAATCAACTCTGTATCCGACTCTTTGGAATTCCAGTGTGATTTTACTTCGTAAGCGTGATCCACGCCTGATGGAGGAAGAACTGACGAAGATTATCGGCCAAGTAGAAGTGGATGGGGTCAATGCATTAGCCGCACCAATGCAAACGATCTTTGATGTGTCTGCTGGTACGAGACGACCACCGATGTTTTTAAATCAAAAAGAGATTCTTTTTCCTCTTCCGAGTAACGAAGAGCAAAGAGATGTGGTGGGCCGGCTAAATAATAATTCAGGGGTAGTCGTTCAAGGGCCGCCAGGGACTGGTAAAAGTCATACAATTATCAATTTGATTGCTCATTTATTGGCCAATGGCAAACGAGTTTTGGTGACGAGTCATAAGGAACCGGCTTTAAAAATTATTGAGACAAAGATTCGGAAGCAGTTTCCAGAGATCGCTCCTCTCTGTGTTTTTTCCATTGGGGGAGATCGTACTTCAGTCCAGTCGTTGGAACGGGCTGTAGAAGAAATCGAAATAGGACTCAACACACGTAATGTGACTGATCTGGAAAAACGAATCAAAGAATTACGTGAAAGACTGGAAAGATGCCAGCAAAATCAAGTCGGGATTAAAACGAAGCTTTCTGAGTTGTCTAAAAAAGAATTTGATTTTAAAATGATTATTCATGGTCGCAGCCATGAGTCTTTTGAAATTGCTCAATACTTAGCAGATAATCGAGAAAAATATGGTTGGTTCCCAGATGATATTTTTTATAATACTCAGATACCATTAAATGATTTGGAGCTTCAAGAGCTCTACCAATTGCTTTCTGAGTATCGAGAAGAAGATGTAGTGGAACTTCGAAAGACTCGACCTTCTTTAGAAGATTTATTACCATCTGATCTACTCAAGGCTAAATTTGATGAACGAAATGGATTGTCTGAAAATAAGGCGGAACGAGAAAAAGTTCTTTCCTATTGGGAAGCTACCTTGGATCCGGAATTGGCGAAAAATCGCTATAAGATGGTTCAGGGACTTTATATTAAGCGAGAACAGATCAGCGAACCTTGGCAAGAAGAACTTTTGAAAGTGATTGTTCGAAACAAGCAGGATGCTCGCGAGTGGACTCTTTCGAGTATGCAGATGAAAAATGAATTGCGAGAAGTAAAGAAAAGAAGTGGTCAGCTTCGAAGCTCTCAAGTTCGCTATATTCAAGTGGAAGACGATAAATCTCTTTTGAAGGAAAATTTATTGGCAGTGCGAGAAGAACTGGTTAAATCTGGGAAGCTTGGTTTCTTCTTTAAAAATTGGACAGCTAAAGAAGTGTGCGGTGCCTTAGAGCTCTGTACAATCAATAATAATTACCCACAAAAACCCTATGATATTGAGCTGGTAGTAGCGGATATTGAGCGGGAAGAGTTTAAACGGAAATTGACCATTCTCTGGAATAATCTGGTCGAGCCATTAGGCGGGCCGCTGCTTGAGGAAAGCGATAAAGAATATGAAGTGAAAATCGATGACTACTTGGAAAAAGTGCGAGTAGTATTAGAGTGGCACGAAGATGCTTTTGAGAAGATGGAGAATTTATTTGAAGTATTTCGACCGAAGAAAAATACCGAATTATACTCAAAAGAAATTTTTGTAGAATTACTCAAAGCCCTTGATTTTTATACGGAACAGGCAAAGGATAAAGAGCTGAATAAATGGAAGAATAGAACTGCTGCCAGTCTGTATGAAGGCGTGGTTTCGGAAAATGCCCATCCCATATGGGAGCAACTTTACGAAGGGTTCACCACAGAAAATATTGAATTGTGGAATAAAAGCACCCAGGCTTTGAAAGAACTGACCGATCGAAAAAGTAAATTGATTCGATTGATTCAGTTTCGAAATTCTCTATACGAAGTGGTACCTCGGTGGACCGAGCAAATTTCGAAAGATGTGGAAGAGGGAATTCTTCATCCCCCAGTTGATTGGAAAAGAGCTTGGGAGTGGAAGGGAATTAACAGCTGGTTTAACGAGCATTTTGGCGAATCAAAAATTGAAGCGGAAGCACTAAAGTTGAAAGAGCTAAAAGCCGAAGAGATGCGATTGATAAAGCAATTGGTTGATGACTGTGCATGGAAAGAGCAACTCTTGCGTACTACCATTGAGCAACGAAGCAGCCTGCGATCCTGGGCCGATGCAATGCGCCGGATTGGAAAAGGAACTGGACGTCATGCAGAAAGACACTTTAAAAATGCGGAGCGAGAAATGCTTGCTTGCCAAGAAGTGGTACCAGTCTGGATTATGCCGATGAGCCGAACTCTTCAAACCATGAATGAGATCGAACATCGCTTTGATGTAGTGATTGTAGACGAGAGTAGCCAATGTGATGTATTCTCGACTATTTTATTAAATAAAGGCGATCGGGTCATTGTGGTCGGAGACGATAAACAAATTAGCCCAGATTCTACTTTCTTTGACGAAGATAAAGAATATGAATTGATCGAAGCTTATTTGGAAGGAATGCCTAAAAAAGAGCGCTATTCTCTGAAGGATAGTTTGTATGACATTGCTCGCCGAATTTACCCAGAACAACAGTTAATGCTCCGTGAGCATTTTCGAAGTGTGCCAGAAATTATCCAATTTTCAAACGATCTTTGCTATAATGGGGACATTTTGCCTTTGCGCTTCCCTTTATCTACCAAACGATTAGAACCGCCAATTCAGGCCGTTTATGTAGGGAATGGCGCTAGGGGTGAAAGTTCGACTGCGATGAATGAACCCGAAGCGGATGCGATTGTAAAATACATCTCTGATTTAATCAAAGACCCAGAATACCAAGATAAGACTTTTGGGGTGATTTCGCTTCAAGGAAAAGAGCAAGCTTTATTGATCGAGGAAAAACTTCTACAAGTGATTGGGGAACGAGAGTTTACAAAGCGTGAATTGGTCTGTGGAGATGCTTATGCTCTGCAAGGAGATGAGCGAGATGTGATCTTCTTATCGATGGTAGCCGCTCCAAATCGAGCAATTGGTGCTCTCACTCGTGAGGCGGATATTCGCCGCTTTAATGTGGCAACCAGCCGAGCCAAAGATCAAATGTGGCTTTTTTACTCAACCAAATTGGAAGAGCTAAATCCGAAGTGTGTACGATATCAATTGCTCAATTATTGCTTGAATCCAGTCCGAGGCTATTCTGCAATGGAGCGAACGGAAGAAATTTTCCTAAAACATGGGTCTTCGAAATTTTTACAAGAACTATGTAAAGAAATCAAAGAAAAAGGCTATCATGTGATGCCCGAATATCAGGTCGGAAAATACCGAATTGATCTTGTAATCGAAGGAATCAATGATCGCTTGGCAATCGAGTGTGATGGAGATGAAGTGCAAGACCCAGAATTTTGGGAAAGCAACATCGAAAAGCAGACCGTGCTTGAGCGAGCTGGTTGGGAATTTATTCGGATTCGCCGAAGCTTATTCCACTATCGTAAAGAAGAGGTTTTGAATTCTCTTTGGAATAAGTTGATTTCTATGGAGATTGAGCCTAAAATACAAATAAGAAAGTAAAATAAAAGAGAGCAGTGCTTCGTGAAGAAGTCACGCTCTCTTTTCAAGTGCTTTTTCTAAATCGGGAAATGATGGTGGAAAGAATGCAAGAAGTTTTTAAGCAGCTAGAAGAATGGGATTATTTGCAGAAGTTATGGGAAGAAAAAAGTGGCTATAAAAAAATACTCCCCTCGACTTTTGAGAATCAAGACGGAAAAGTCGATATTTTCTTTTATGAAAATGTAGAAATTCAGAGCAAGATTAGTGGTCGTTATGATTTTGATACTTCTGATTTTATGCTCTGCTGTACCCAAGGGTATCATGTCTATCATGATATTCGCTTTATTTGTAAAAATATAAAAGAATACGAAAAACGACTAGATCAATTTTTAGAAATGCTCTTGGACAACCTTACTCCAGAGAAACCAAGGGAAGCGGGATTTTTTATGCGACGGAAAGAATTAGTGAATTGGCGTCCTGCAGGATTGGAAGAAAAAATTGGTAATTTCACTCGCTACATTCAGCCACCGAATTTTTTTGGGACTGTAAATGGAGCGGTAGTGGTCTTGGATTATAGTGATTTTTCACAAGCAAATCAATTTTCCGTCTTCTATAATAAAATGAGAGATGATTTTTATGCAGAGCGTCGAGTGAAGGGCGAACTCCAGCAAATTAGCGAGTTTGACTGCAAAACTCTTGACGAATTAGACGAAATTATTAAGACTCTTCCAGAGATTTTAGAAAAAATTGAGCAACTATCTGCTGATAAGTCTTGACGCTGAACCAGTTATTCTATATAATCATCTATGTGGTTGGCCCCGTGGTGTAGCGGTTAACATGCCGCCCTGTCACGGCGGAGAGCGTGGGTTCGAATCCCATCGGGGTCGCCAAATGCCTCGGTAGCTCAGTCGGTAGAGCAGAGGACTGAAAATCCTCGTGTCGGCGGTTCGATTCCGCCCTGAGGCACCAAATGCGGGAATAGCTCAGTGGTAGAGCATCGCCTTGCCAAGGCGAGGGTCGCGAGTTCGAATCTCGTTTCCCGCTCCAAATGATGGCGGCATAGCCAAGTGGTAAGGCAGAGGTCTGCAAAACCTTTATCCCCAGTTCAAATCTGGGTGCCGCCTCCAAAAAAACTAAATACCTTATAACATGCGAGTGTGGTGGAATCGGCAGACACAAGGGACTTAAAATCCCTCGAGGGCGACCTCGTATCGGTTCAAGTCCGATCACTCGCACCAGAGATTTCAAAGCTATGGAAGTAATTCCATAGCTTTTTTATGTTCTTGTATATTAAAAATTACTTTGCGAAAAAATGGAAGAAAGATTTGGATTTAGATGATATTTTTATTTCGAGAGGAGGCGCTGTTTGGACTTATGAAGAAAAGTGGCAAGCAGTGACTCAATCAGCAAGCCAGTATGATGGCATTTTCTATTTTGCAGCGGAGATTACAAAATTATTCTGCAAGCCTTCTTGTAAATCAAGAATTCCTTTGAAATCTGTTTACTACAAAAAAAGGCATTTCCTACTAATTGAGGAAATGTCTTTTTGAATTTAGAGGTGATTTATTTTATTGTTTAATACCCTTTTTGGGGATCGATAATATTTTTAAGAGGTTTGTTTTCCATGTATGATTTTAGATTGTCTATAAAGATATCAATGGCTCGATCTACGTAATAGGGAGTGGAGGCCGAGATATGAGGTGTGAGGGTAAGGTTTGGGAGGTTCCAAAGGGTTGAGGTGTCCGGTAGGGGTTCGGTTTGGAATACGTCGAGGATGGCATGGGTGATGATGTTTTCTTGGAGTGCTTGGATGAGATCTCTTTCGATGACGATGTCGCCTCGGGAGATATTGATGAAAATGCTGGTAGGCTTCATGAGCTTGAATTTTTCTAGATCAAAGAGTCCTTGGGTTGCTTTGGTAGATGGGAGAGCTAATACCACCACATCACATTGGGGTAATAGCTGATCCAGTTCGTCTGGGCCGAAGAGCTGATCGACCAGTGGTTCGGTTGTTTTGGAGTGTTTGCTTCCTAGTACGGTCATGCCAAAGGCTTTGGCTCTTCGAGCGATTTCGTTGCCGATTGCACCGAGTCCAATGATTCCAATGGTTTTGCCAAAAATTTCATCACCAGTTACTTTTTTCCAGATTTTACTTTTCTGTTGTTCTTGGATTTTGGGGAGATTTCGCTGAAAGCTGAGAAGAGTCGCAAAGACATACTCGGAAATTGGGATTCCGTGGATTCCTTTGGTATTGGTGACTGGGATATTTCTCTCAACTACTTTCGGAGTCAAAATTTGATCTACTCCTGCACTGAGGGTTTGAATCCATTTTAGTTTTGGGGCTTCTGATAAAAAGGGATCAAGATTCATTTGACCCCATGCAAAAGCAATGTCAATCTCAGGCCAAAAAGGCTCGGACTCTTTAATATCTGCAACCTGCAAAGAAATGTCAGGAGAAATATCTAGAATTTTCTTTTGTTGCTCTGGTTTGAGAGGGTGTAAAGACAAAATTTCGATTTTCTTGGTCATTCCAATCGCCTCCAGTTATTTTCGTTGTTATTGGCTAGTTCGTTTTTTGCAGGAAATTTCCTTTTATTTGCCCCTTGTTTTTCCCTTATTTTCCCCAGAAGGCTTCGAACTTCTCTTTGAGTTCTTTTCGGTTTGGGAGAGGTGGCCAAAGGTCTTTGACTTGATCCTCTCGAAGAGAACGAGAGAGTTTTTGGAAAAGGCCAGGGAAGATTTCTTCTTGCTCTTTCAACCAGTTACGGGTGTCCATTCGTTTGGTCGATTCGCTATAGGGGCAAGGATTTTTTATAGGCTCCCAAGGGAGCTTTGTCATTGCGTCGATGACTTCGGTCTCTCGAAGAAAACACAAGGGACGAATGACAGTGATATCGCTACGGTCCATGTAGGCTCTTGGAGCAAAAGTCTTGATTTGTCCACTTTGAAAAAGGCTCATCATGAAGGTTTCGACTGCGTCATCCAGATGATGGGCCAGAGCTAATTTGTTGAATCCTTTTTCTTTAGCGATTCGGGCAAGAGCGCCCCGACGATAGCGAGCACAGATAAAGCAGGGAGATTTTTCTTTTTTCGAATCCCAAATTTCTTCCATTGGTAATGGATGGATCGTTAGCGGGATTTTTAATTCATCACAGTATTTGGAAAGTTTTTCTCTCATGTGCTGATTTTCTTCAGGCGAAGCAAATCCATTTTCGATGTGTAGTGCTTCGACTTCAAAAGGAAAAGGGAATTTCTCTTTCAGGCTACTTAATAGAAAAAGCAGATAGATACTGTCTTTACCGCCGGAAAAACCAAGGGCAATTT
>JAGOHU010000086.1 GCA_017995975.1 Negativicutes bacterium | reverse complement strand
TTGAAGACCCTTTTGGAAATCGTCTCGGGATTACTGACTATCGCCGAGATTAAAAGGATCATTTAGTGAAAGGGAGATTTACTTATTCAGTTCGTATAAATAGTGAAAATGATAGGCTGGTTCGGCAGAAGTCGGATCAGCTTTTTTGCTTTTAGAAGAAGTTGTGTAGATTTCAGTTGAGATATGGTGGTGCTAATCAAGGTGGATTTTTTGCTTTTTAGGGTATGAATTTGCTAAAAAAGTCTTTTTTTGTTATACTTAATTCAATGAATGACAATCAGTCATTTTTGTGAGAGGGGGAAGATAATGGATAAGCGTGATCGGATCATTTTTGCTGCGATGGAGGTCTTTCGTGAGAAAGGGCTTGAGAAGGCGAAGGTTTCTGATATTGTGAAGAAGGCGGGAATCGCTCAAGGCACTTTTTATCTTTATTTCCCTTCTCGACTTTCGGTGATGCCCTATATTGCTCAGAAGATGGTAGGGGAGAGTGTGGATGCTCTCAAGGATCGGGTGAAGAAAAAGGCTTCTTTGGAAGAGCAGTTGGATCAGATCGTAGAAGTGATGTTCCAGCAAGCCAGAGCCTATCGGGATATTTTCCCTTTTATTTATTCGGGTATGCAAGAGACCAATCAGCTAAAGGATTGGGAAGAAATTTACCTCCCTTTTTATGAGTGGATGAGTGATTTTTTAAAAGAGCAGCAACGGGCTGGCAGGGTCCGAGAAAATTTGGATTCTCAGCGAACGGCGAAATTATTGATTGCTTTGGTTGAAACTACAGCAGAGCAGAATTATTGGTACGATTCGCCGAAGGAATCAGCGATCGAAGCGCAAAAAGAAGAATTGATGGATTTTATATATTATGCATTGGGAGTGAAAAAATGAGTAGGGTATGAAGGGTAACAGAGGGGGTTTTTTCAATGAGTAGAAGTTGGCAGTATGTGGTATTGTCTTGCTTGCTGGAAATCACCTGGGTATTTGGCTTTAATGTGGCAGTGGAGATTTGGCACTGGGGAGTGATCTTGATCTTGATTGGGATCGATTTTTATCTTCTCACCAAAGCTTGTGAAGAATTGCCAACTGGAACGGTATATGCGATCTTCTCCGCTGTGGGAACCGTAGGTGCTGTGATCTTGGATACTTGGTATTTTGAGGTTCCTTTTTCGATGGGGAAGATATTTTTTATCGGACTTCTCATCGTTGGGGTCATTAGCCTTAGGCTAGCAGATGCTCAGGAAGAAAAAGGAGAGAATTAATATGGGATGGTTATTTGTAATCGCTGCGGCAACCTTGGAAATGGTTGGAGTGGTTGGGATGAGACTTTTTAATGAAAATAAAACGGCTAGGAATTTGCTGACCTATGTGAGTGGATTTATATTCTCATTTGGGTTGCTTTATACTTCTTTTCAGTATCTGGATATGAGCATCGCTTATGCGGTCTGGACTGGACTGGGGACCGCTGGAGCGGTGCTGGTGAATATGATCTTCTTTGGTGAGTCTCGAAGCTTTCGCCGAATCGCCAGTCTGGGGATCATCATCGTCGGTGTGGTTGGACTCAAGATAATTTCATAAAAGAAAATCAGAAAAAGCTCCTTGCTTGTAGAGTCTAGCAGGGAGCTTTGTGTATAAAGTAAAATGGGATATGGTAATTTGATAATTTGGTGATTTGAAAAGAGGTGAAGAAGATGCTTATGTTTTGGATAGGTACAGTCATTTTTCTCCTTGCCGCACTGGCCGCCTACTGGGTGGTCTGGACGAATAAAAAAGATAACAATCAGTAGAATCGATTTGCTACGGAGGATAAGTAACGGGCGACTTGCGAAAGCAGGTCGCTTTTTTATGTTCTTTTTTACCGATTCTAGTAGTAGGAGTTAATATAAAGTGGAAATACGGTTTTCATCTAGAAATATCACGGGAAATCGCAAGAGAATATATGATGTGTGAGAGTTGGCGAAAATGAATGCGATCGATTTCGGTTTTGTATTTGGGGGTCTTGAAAACAAAGGTTGGGACTGAGATCACAATCATACATCAAGGGCACTGGGTCACGATCCAAATGAGTGTTTCGGGAATGACTGGTCAACCAGTGGTTGAGTTGTTAGATCGATTGCAGGGGAGCCTGATGCTCTAAAAATGTTTTTTTTAGAAAGTCGAGAGTAATTGCGGTTCGAATAGTTTACTTAGTACTTAGAGAAAAAATAAAAGAAGCGGCTTGCGTGATGCAGGTCGCTTCTTTGTTGGTGTTTATTTTCATAAGGTTGGTTGATTTATTTTTCTAGCTTGTAGGGTGTGGGTTGCTTGTGGGTGGCTTCGGATAAAGATTATTTATTATTCTCTTCTTGGAGTTTGGAGAAGACTTCGTTTAATTTTTCGATTCGTTGGGTGACTTTTTCGGCGGCTTTTTCTAGGGTGTAGCCTTCGGTGAGGAGCTCGTCGATGAGGAGTATTTTTTTGATGGTCAGGTAGTTGTATTTTCGGAGGGTGGTTTTTGAATTTTGGGATTGGATGATTCCTTTTTCTTCCCAATAACGCAATTTTCGTACTGGTATTCCGGTGATTTCTGCCACTTCTCCGATGGCTACGACTAAATTTTTGATTAGATTGTAATCAATGAATTCATTTGATTTCATAGCATTTTCTCTCCAATGTTACCTTATTTTACAGATTTTTATGATAAGTCATTATAGCACATTTAAAAGAATTGTAGCTTGTTTGACAGCATTTGACTTTATGTTACAATAAATGGAGTTAAACTACAAAAAGGAGAATTTTGGTAACCATTACAATAGGAAGTTGGCTTGGAAAATGATTAGAAAAATTTTAATGTTCTCAGTTGCGGTAGTTGTTATGATTTGTGGCTATTCGTATGGGGCGAATGAGGGAGGGAGTGGAGAAGGAATGAAAAGTCTAGGAGTGATTATTTCAAAAGAACAAGAAGAAGTGCTTGAGAAAAGCAGAGCTTATTTGGATATTCCAGAAAATTATTCTTTGGTGAGTGTGAGGGAAGGGCTACAAAATAAAGAGAAGGTCTTTATTTATCGCTATGGTAAAGCTGGAGCTGCCATGCTTGGTGGGGAGCATTACTCGGTGGTCTTGACTCAAGGAGGCCAGAGGATTTTAGGTGTCACTTTTATGGATGAGCAATTTGAAAAAGGTCAGGCTTTGCCTAGCCGTGAACGGACTCAAGAGATCGCGAAGGCTTTTCTGGAGAAAACATCGCCTGGGCTATTTGAAAAATTGAACAACCAGTGGATCGAGCCTCATGATGAAGTGATCCAGGTGGCCGGCAAGTCGGTTACGGTCACAGGTATGAAATTTAAGTGCTATGCTCCTTCGACTCAGGATTATACTTGGGTGATTGTGGGGCCCAATGAGAAAGTGATCACTTTCGAGACTGGGATCATCTGGAATCAGGGGCGAGTAACGGAAAAGTGGCTTCATGATTTGTGGTTGGAAAAGAATTAGGAGGATAAGATGCCAATTTTTCGGTGGGTTCAGCTGGTAAATCTTTTTGTCATGTCTGGGATTTTATCCTTTGTATTGACTGTGATTAATATTGGCTTTGATGGAAGGCTACTTTTTATTTGGCCTAGAAATTGGGCGATCGCCTTTGTCATTGCCAGTTTTTTATCTTTTACTCTTTTGACTTGGATTCAAAAGAAGATGGTTGCCACATTTGAGAAAAAATAGGAGGAATTGTAAAGATGAATCGAAATGAAGAATGGTTAGGCTCTGCAGTGGAGGCACTGGAAGAGGGAGATTTTGCGACTGCCTTGGGCTGGTTAGACCGAATTACACCAGAGTTTGATCAATATCGGTTTACTCAATTGGAGAAGTTGGCTTGTCTTTTGCAGTTGGGACGATATGAAGAGGTGCTAGAGCGGTTTAAAGAAGTTCCGATGGATGATCCTGAAGTGGTCGAAATGGCTTCGGTCAATTTGCTTTTCGCCCTTTCTCATTTGAAACAATTTGAAAGAGTTTTGGAAGAATGCAAAAAGTTGGGCTTAGCAAGGGATCATGAAATCTATCCGACTGTGATGAGTCATGCTTGGGATGCGGCAGTAGGCCTTGGGTCTGATCCGGTCTTGGAAGAAGTGGGCCTGGCGATCTTGAGTGGCCGGGAGCTTCTTTTCAATCAAAATATCCCAATCGGTCAGGTCTATGAGGAACTGAGCGGTGTGGCTGGACGGAAAAATGATGAGAGTCTTAAAGAAAAATATCAGATGGAAAAAGCAAGCTGGGAGAATTTATTTCAAGGGGTAAAAGCTTTGGGCGAGGGGCGATATGAGGAGGCGGCGGCTTCTTATGGCAAAGTGCCAGCCCAGTCGAGCCATTTTGCTCAGTCCATTGCGGATGCAATCGGAGCTTTGGTAAACCTGGATCGGGAAGCAGAGGCCATCGAGCTAGCCAAGCAAATGCCAAAAGAGTCAGACCTTTATCCAGTCGCTTTGGCCAATGTGCAGGCCGCTTTGAATAATTTGAAACGCTATGATGAGGCTTTGGCTGCTTTTGCTGAAATTCCTGAGACAGTACATTTTTATCCGATCGCTCTGGAAAATGGGATCATTTCAGCTCGTCGGGGCAAAAACTATGAAAAAATGTATGAACTAGCCAAGAAAAGCTATGAATTGACCGAAGAAGATGAGCCTTTGTACTTTATGGGACTAGCCACCTATCATATGGGGCGGTACCAAGAGGTGATTGATCTTTTGGAAGAAGAGGATGACGACCAAGTGGGCTGTGGGCTTTGTGTGGATGAAGAGCGAGCCAATGCACTTTATCTGATCGGTCTTTGCTACAAGCTACTGGGCAATCTAGAGCGAGCAGAGATGTATTTTGATCAGGTACGAGAGATGGCCAACTCCGGTGGTAGTGCAATGATCCAACAGGCTGACGGGACTCGGCAGGTCGTATCAAGCGGATATGTGCGGGCTTATCGTCCGGATCGAGAAGGGCTAGAAGATGATGGCTTCTTTGAGATGGATGAAGATGAGGACGATGACGACTTTGATGATGAAGATGATGATGACGATGAGGACGACGATGATGATGACGATGATGATGACGATGATGATGACGATGATGACGACGACGATGATGACGACGATGATGACGATGATGATGACGATAAATAAAACAGAATCTAAAGGGTAGCAAATAGATGACAATCATTGAGACTGGGGACTCAATTTTCGACTTTTTATCAAATTGACTGAGCCAGACTTGGATTTCTCATGGCATATTTTTTGTCCAAGCTCTGGTAGGGTTTGCCTCCAGGTCGGTCATCTAGGAAGATTGATATTCTTGTACTCCTGACCCTTGCAGAGTGGGGCAATTCGCCACTAGCGGAACCCCTCGGAGGTGTGGGGCTTTGAGTTGGTCAGATTGAGGATAGAGTTTTGGACTGCCCACTGGGTGGAAGAAGTTTGAGACCCTTAGTGTAGTTGTTTTGAAGTTAGCTGGAAAGTTGTTTTGAAGTTTAGCTGGAAAGCATTTGGTTTTTGAGATTTTTATAGTAGAAAAAAAGGGCTGACCAAAGGCAGGGGATGAAAAAGTGACCTGCCTTTGGCCGAGAGCCTGGATAATGAATGGAGTTTTTTTGTAGTATGGTGATGTTAAAATTACGGTTGGCTGGAATGTTTGGTCTCAATGGAATGGTAGAGAAAATGGGGAAAAGTTTTTTAGCCCAAGAAGGGGTGCTCTTTAATTTGTCTGAGCCAGTTGAGGAGGTTTATGACCGAGTCATCGGAGCTTGCCAAAAGATGGGCAATCCTGAGCTGGGCTCTTTTTATAGAGCTGAAAAAATGGGCTGGAAAAATATGCTCCATGGGACAATGGCTCTGGAAGCGGAGGAGTATGATGAGGCAATTAGCTTTTATAAAAAAGTGCCAACCGAATCCTCTTTTTCTGAGCAAGCTTTGTCTGATGGGATCGGCGCATTGGTCAATACGAGTCAAGAGGAAGAAGCCTTGGAGTGGTTTGCCAAATTGCCTATGACTTCTCCTCATTTTTCAGTGGGTCTGATTAATGCCCAAGCGGCTTTGAATAATCTAAAGCGCTATGAGGAAGCTTTGGATATTTTTGCACAAATTCCAGAAGAAGTTAGTTTTTATTCTTTGGCTTTGAGCAATGCACTCCGCTCAGCTCGGGGGGCCAAAAGCTACGAAAAGCTTCATCAATTGGCCAAGGAAGGTTATGAGAAGTATGGAGATGAAGAAAATTTATACTTCTATGGGTTAGGGAAATATTATTTAGGAAAATACCAAGAGGTCATTGATCTTTTAGAGGATAAATACGAAGAGGATGATGAAGTGAGCTGTGGGCTTTGTGTGGATGAAAGCCGTGGGGATGCACTCTATCTGATCGGTCTTTGCTATCAGCTCCTAGGCAATCTGGCACGGGCGGAAGTCTATTTTGATGAGGTTCGGCGGCTAGCTCAGTCGGGTACGAAAATGGTAATTACTCAAGCTGATGGAAGTCGTCAAGTGATCCAACATGGTTATGTGCAAGCCTATCGTCCAGACCGAGAAGGACTGGAAGAGGATGGATTCTTTGAGGTGCCTTTGAAAGATACCCAGACCGAGTATGAAGAGGCTGACTCTCGCTACATTGTTTCTGACGACGATGACGACGATGACGATGATGATGATGATGACGACGATGATGATGATGATGATGATCGAAAAAGAAAGGTCAAGTAGGAATCATTTTTTGATGATAAGTAGGTAGGGGATTTTTAAAATAGAAAGAGAAGGAGAAACGATATGACAAAGATAAATCATGAGATTCCTGCAATCTGGAAAGAGTTGCTAGAAAAAAAAGAGTGGCTTCAAGAAGGAGATATTGCTATGGGCTTTAGCCCTAGCTTTGGCGAAGAGTCGGGCTGGTTTGGCGACTTTCCTGATATGGAAAAGAAATTGGTCTTTTTAGGACAAGCTGATGGAACTGGTGCAGAGTATGCTGTTTTTTGGGTAGACGAAACGAAACCACTAGCAG
>JAGOHU010000085.1 GCA_017995975.1 Negativicutes bacterium | reverse complement strand
CCTGGTGGGTCTGCCGATTTGGTAGCCGTAACTTGGTATTATTACAAAATAAAAAACAATCTTAAAAAGTAGTAGCGTTCTGAAATTTTTTTGTTACAATAATCATATAAGAATGTATACAAGATGCGAGGAGGAATTTTTATGGCAAATAAAGTAAAATTTATGGAAACCGTATTGCGGGATGGACATCAGTCTCTATTGGCGACTCGGATGCGTGCAGCAGATATGATTCCAATGTTGGAACAACTAGATGAGGTGGGGTATGAAGCCATCGAAGCTTGGGGCGGAGCAACTTTTGATAGCTGCCTTCGTTTCCTCAATGAAGACCCATGGGAGCGTCTACGTACCCTAAAAGCTGGATTGAAAAAAACACCAATCCAAATGCTCTTGCGGGGCCAAAATATCCTTGGTTACAATCACTATGCAGATGATGTGGTGCGGGAATTTGTTTTCCGAGCAGTAGAGAACGGAGTCAGTCGAATTCGTATTTTTGATGCTCTCAATGATACTCGCAACTTAGAGTCTTCCATGAAGGCAGCGAAAGAAGCGGGCGCTCATGTGCAAGGTGCATTTGTTTATACTTTGAGCCCTTACCACAAAACTGCTGATTTTGTGAAATTGGCAAAAGAATTGGAAGAAATGGGTGCAGACTCGATCTGTATCAAAGATATGTCCGGTCTCTTGGCTCCTTATGTAGCTTATGACTTGGTCAAAGAATTGAAAGCCAATAGCAAATTGCCAATCCAACTTCACACTCACTATACCAGTGGGATGGCTTCCATGACTTACATGAAAGCAGTAGAAGCTGGAGTTGATGTGATTGATACTGCTTTGTCTCCTTTTGCAATGGGAACTTCTCAGCCAGCAACAGAAGCTATGGTAGCTGCTTTCAAAGGCAGTCAATATGATAGTGGTCTTGATCTGGAAACTCTTTATGGATTGGCTGATTATTTCCGAGGCGTGAAAAAAGATTTGGCTCAAACTTTTGGTTTGAACCCAAATATCGATATTGATACAAAAGTTCTTTCTTTCCAAATCCCTGGCGGAATGCTTTCAAACTTGCTCAATCAAATGAAGGAGCAAGGAATGGAAGATAAATATCCAGAATTGCTCGAAGAAATGCCGAAAGTGCGAGCAGACCTTGGATATCCTCCACTGGTTACTCCAACCAGCCAAATGGTAGGGTCTATGTCTGCATTCAACGTAATGCTTGGACGCTATAAAGTAGTACCAAACGAAATCAAAGGACTGGTACGAGGCGAATATGGCCGTACACCGGGCCCAATTAGTGATGAAATCAGAAAATTGATTATTGGGGATGAGCCAATGATCGATCATCGTCCTGCTGACGATATTGCACCTCAAATGGAATCTTTGAAGGCTCAATTGGCTGAAAAAGGATATCCAAATGCTTCGGTTGAAGATGTGCTTAGCTATGGATTATTCCCAGAAGTGGCTCTTCAATTCTTTGCTAAAAACAGATAATTTACTTAAAAGAAAGACGGTTTTTCCGTCTTTCTTTTTTTATGTGATAAAATAGGTATGAAATGATTAATTAGTTGAGTTTGTCCTAGATGAACCAAAGAAATAAACTCTTTTCGAAAATAAGTGGCAGGTAGAAAGAAGGCGTTTTTCTATCCTGTTTTTCCAGAGAGACGCTTTTCAGATGCAGTATGTTTTCGATTCGAGTATAATGTAATTATAAATTAAGTATAGGTAGGTGGATGTCTGTGGAAGGCAGTGACCAGAGTATAGGCATAGAGATAGTGGTTATTCTTTTATTAATTGGGGCAAATGGAATATTTGCCATGTGTGAAATGGCAATTGTTTCAGCTCGTAAATCGAAGCTGGAACAGCTGGCAATTCAAGGAAATGATGGAGCCAGGGCGGCTCTAGAACTGGCAGAAAACCCGGGTAAGATGCTTTCGTCGGTTCAAACAGGAATTACTTTAATTGGTATTTTCACTGGAGCCGTCGGGGGAGCGAGTCTGGCTAGCTCTCTATCCAAGTGGCTAGAGCCGATCAGCTGGATCGCACCTTGGCGAGAAACTTTGAGCCTGGGAATCGTGGTAGCAATTATCACTTATTTATCTTTGATTGTAGGCGAATTAGTTCCCAAGCAATTAGCCTTGAGCAACTCCGAGGGGATCGCTTCACGGTTGGCAAAGCCGATGAAAATATTTGCCCGCTTTATGTCGCCTCTTGTCTATTTTTTATCCCTTTCAAGCAATTTCGTGATCCACCTGATTGGAGCTCGGACTGAAGATAATTCCGTGGCTAGCGAGGCAGAAATTCGCCAATTAGTGAAAGAAAGTGCTGTGATGGGCGATGTACAGCCTATGGAAGAAAAGATGGTACAGCGAATTTTTCGCTTAGGCGATGCGAGAGTAGAAGCTTTGATGACCCCGCGAGTTCAGGTAGAATGGGTAGATGTAAAAGATTCTTTAGAAGATGTGATTCACTATACCGCTAAAAGCAAACACTCCCGTTTTCCTGTGGCAGAAGGAGAGTTGGACGAAGTGAAAGGCTTTTTCTATACTCGAGATATTTTGAGTGCTTGGAAAGATGATATGAAGCTGGCAGATGTGCCGATACGAGAAGCATTGTTTGTGCCTCGCTCTTTGCCTGCTCTTGATCTATTTCATCTTTTCCAGCAAAAGGGTGAAAAAGAAGCTCTCGTGTTAGACGAGTATGGTGGCTTTGCTGGCTTGATCAGTATGTATGATTTGCTCTCAGAAGTGATGGGAGACTTACCTTCCGAGGAAGAGGGACGAGTAGTAGAGCGAGAGGATGGCAGCTGGCTAGTCGATGGAATCGTGCCGATCCATGATATGAAAGAAATACTAGAGATCGAAGAACTATTTCCAGGGGAAGAAGATGGAGAATACAATACAGTAGGTGGATTAGTGACTCACTTACTTGGGCATATCCCTAAAGTGGCCGAAAGTTATCTTTGGGCTGAGTGGAAGCTTGAGGTAGTGGACATGGATCGAGCTCGAGTAGATAAGATTTTGATTACTCCTATGAGACCTGAAAAATCTCAGGAAAAAGTGTAAGGAGAAAAAATATGGAACGATTAAATTTTATTTATAAAAGAAAAAGCGTGAGAAAGTTTTTAGATCAGCCAGTGCTACGATCAGACCTAGAAGAAATTTTAAAAGCGGCTACTTTTGCACCTTCGGGGAAAAATATTCAAAATTGGCACTTTGTGGTGGTCGAAGGGCGAGACATGATTGGAAAAGTTGCTCAGGTGATTGAGGACAAAGTACGCTTGCTTGCAGGGAAAACTGAAAATGAAGAAATTAGCAAGGCGATGATTGGTGGAATTCCTTACTATACAGGCAATCTTCAAACTGCGCCGGTTGTTATTTTGGCTTATGCTAGCGGCTATCCTTCCTTTGGGCCCGAGCTTTTGGCTGAAGGAGTTATTGATAGCAAAGAAGCCTCAAAGCTAAGTCGCTTTGCACCGGGAATTCAAAATGTAGCTGCCGCATTTGAAAATTTGCTTTTAGCCGCTGCGGCTCTGGGCTATGGTACTTGCTGGATGACTGGGCCTATGTATGCGTCCGATGAGATTTCCGAATGTATCGGTTTTCAAAAGGAAGGCTTTCATTTGGTGACCATGACTCCACTGGGAGTACCAGCAACTGACGGGTCACTCCACCCCGCAAGCCCCTTTCGGAAGTAGTGACTTTTATTTCAAAGTAAGCAAATAAAAGAACTCGGCCTAGCTGGGTTCTTTTTGCATGAAAATGGTGAAATATGAAGAATAAGTATCGGATTTTTTTAGAGGAATTTTTATAGCTTTGTATGGTGCAACAGTGCTTATCTGGATACTCTGGTTCCTCGTGCTTCGGACAGAGTGGGGAGTACTGGTTCCTTTTGAGTCCTATCGATACTATCTTTTTGATCCTCCTTTTTTTGTGGCAATATTCCTCTATTTGACGTGGTTTGGTGTTGAAAAAAACTGGTCCCATCAACTAAAACAAGACTAGCCCTGCTAAAAATGTCTGGATGGATTTTACTTGGAGAAATTCTTTTTTGGCTCTGTTTTCGTATGAAGTGGAATTGGTTGCAAATACGATTTCACGAACCAACTGATTTAGAGGTCATAATAATACAAGTACTAATGCTCCCGGTTGTGGCAGGCTTATGGTCTTTGCCATTGTATATTTATCTTTGCTTGGTAACGAATGTGGAAGAAATGACAAGGAAATTGGAGCTAGAAAAATTCGAAGCCGAGAAGGTCGAAAAAAAGAGTAAGACTTTAAGACGGTGAATCTTTTTAACAGGACAAGTATTTGCTCTGGGAAAAAGGTTTGCAAAAAGTTTTCTCGAAGTATCTTGTAGATCATAATATAATTATAGGAGGTACCTGATATGAAAGATATTTTTGAAAAAATGATTTCCCGCACCAACACCATGAGCAGAAAATGGGATTCTCTTGAAAAACACTTTGGTCACACCGATGTGCTTCCTCTTTGGATTGCTGATATGGATTTTCAGTCTCCTGAGCCAGTGCGAGAAGCTCTTGCGAAATTGGCTTGTGATGGAGTTTATGGATATACAGACCCAAATGAAAAGATTTTTAATTCAATTGTGAGTTGGTTTTCTCGCCGGCACCAATGGGATATTTCGCCAGCTAGTATCCATTTCACACCGGGAGTACTTTCTGGTATTACGTTTGCGTTAGAAGCGTTTTCAAAATCCGGTGATGGAGTGGTCATTCAATCGCCGGTTTATCCGCCTTTTGCGGGGATTCCAAATGGAATGGAGCGGAAGCCCCTCTTAAATCCATTGGTCGAAAAAGAGCCGGGTCATTATGTGATGGATTTGAATGGATTGGAAGATATTTTTCAAACTGCCAAGCCGAAATGGATGATCCTTTGTAATCCTCACAATCCGGTTGGGCGAGTCTGGACTGAAGAAGAATTAAAAAGTCTTGCTATTTTGTGCACTCAGTATGGGGTAGGTGTGATTAGTGATGAGATTCATGGAGATGTGGTTTTTGCGGGACACAAATATATTCCTTTTGCCAAAATAGCTGAACCGCTGGGAGTGACTGTGTTGACAGGCTTTGCGGCCAGTAAGACTTTCAACTTAGCTGGCTTGACGACTTCGGTTTGGATTGTGAATGACCCAAAGGTGAGAGAGGGATTCTGGAAAACTTTTCAAACCTACAAAGTCAATGAGGCCAATTTGTTTGGTATTGTCGCCTTGCAAACTTGCTTTGATCATTGCGAGGATTGGTTGGATGGATTGAATGACTATTTACGTCAAAATGCGTACTATGTAAATGAAATGCTTAATTATCACGCTCCAGGGATCACAGCAAATTTCCCTGAGGCCACTTTTATGACTTGGCTTGATTGCCGAGAAATGAATTTATCCCAAGAAGAACTTAAATCGTTCTTTCTAACTAAGGCCAAAGTAGCCTTGAATGATGGGACTAGCTATGGAAGCGATGGACGAGGCTTTATGCGTCTCAATTTCGGTTGTCCTCGAGAACAACTAAGAATTGGACTGGAGCGAATTGTAGGGGCTGCCAGAAACGAGAAAGGCTGGAAAGCAGAATGACTTTCGAAAAAAAGCATGGCCTCGGAGTAGCTGCCATGCTGGCCACTGCAATTCTTTGGAGTAGTAGTGGGGCCTTTATCAAATATATTCAGTGGAATCCGATGGCAATTGCTAGTGTTCGGAGTTTTATCGCTCTGTTTTTACTGGTCCCTCTTTGCAAAAATTTATCCTGGCGATTTTCGGGGAAGCAGTGGATTCTTGGGCTAGGCTATATGGCTATGATGTTGAGTTTTGTAGTAGCCAATAAATGGACTACTGCGGCCAATGCGATCTTGCTTCAATATACGTCGCCTGTGTTTATCATCTTGCTGGGCACTTTTTTTCTAGGAGAAAAAGCTGGGTTTCGAGATGTGGTGACCTTGGTGGTGACAGCTTTGGGAATGAGCCTTTTTTTCTTAGATGATCTAGGTGGTGGGGTGCTTGGAGGCGACTTGCTGTCGATCTTTAGTGGCTTTGCTGTGGCTATCGTGGCAGTGGTCATGCGTAAAATGAAGGACGGCAGAGTCGAAGGCATTGTGCTGGGAAATATTTTGGTTGTCCTTGCGGGACTTCCTTTTATTGAGGCTCCTTTTCCAGATACTTATGGATGGATTAGTTTGGTCTATTTGGGGATTATTCAGCTTGGTTTATCTTTTTTTCTCTACACTTGGTGTGTACCTCATATCTCTACTTTAGAGCAAGCTCTCTTGCCAATGATTGAGCCTTTGCTAAACCCTTTATGGGTCGTTATTTTTATTGGTGAAAAGCCCGGGCTGATCTCTTTGGTTGGCGGGGCGGTTGTTCTACTGAGTGTGGTAGGACGATGTTTATGGGATTACTATTATCCAGCTCGCAAAGCTGTTTAGTTTAATAAAGGGTGGAAAGAATGAAAAAATTCGGTTTTAAATTAATCAAAGAAGAACAAATTAAAGAGGTACAAGGAGTGGGAACTCTTTGGGAGCATGAAAAAAGTGGAGCCAAACTTTTTCATATCCAATGTGATGATGACAATAAAGTCTTTTCGGTCAGTTTTCGGACTCCTCCAAAAGACGATGCAGGGCTTCCTCATATTCTCGAACATTCGGTGCTGTGCGGTTCCCGCAAATTTCCCTTAAAAGAGCCGTTTGTAGAATTGGTCAAAGGCTCACTCAATACGTTTTTGAACGCCATGACTTTTCCAGATAAAACCATGTATCCAGTAGCAAGTCGTAATGAACAAGACTTTCGCAACTTGATGGATGTTTATTTAGATGCAGTTTTTTATCCAAATATTTATGGCAATCCTTGGACTCTACGTCAAGAAGGTTGGCATTATGAATTGGCAGACTTGGACAGCGAATTGACTTACAACGGAGTGGTTTACAATGAAATGAAAGGGGTATTCTCATCGCCCGATGCGATTTTAGAGCAAAAAGTTCTTTCGGCTCTATTTCCAGATACACCTTATGGGAAAGAGTCCGGTGGCGATCCAGATGCGATTCCAGAGCTGACTCAAGCCCAATTTGAAGAGTACCACCG
>JAGOHU010000084.1 GCA_017995975.1 Negativicutes bacterium | reverse complement strand
CTGCTTGCGCTGCTCTTGCTCCAACGGAGTTAATTGATGCTGATTTTTCGGTTCTCCACTGGATACTTTTTCTACTTTGGATCGCTTCCAAGATTCTTTTACCCAAGGATGCACATTGCTATTCACTTTTCCGGTCTGCTGATATTCTTGAAAATACCGGTCCAATTTCCCAATATCTCGCTGCTCCCGCACCTCGATTACCTCCCTTTACAAAATTTTCAGTAATCCATCTATTTCAGTTTACAAAAATTACATTTTTACACCTTATTATTCTACCTTTTTTACTAAGAAAACAAAAGGCTTTTTTATCGGATCCGAATCTGGCAAAAAGGCTTATATTTCCTCGCTTTTCCCATATATAGTGATTTAATTTTGTTTTTTTCACTAGATGTGGTATAATCTAGAAACAGATTAGGAATATGGATTTTGAGGCATTTAGGAGGAACCAATTATGCAAATTCAAGGTGTTACAATTCTTGCAGACCAAGATTTATCAATCCAAGAAATTGAGCTATTAGCTACCCAAGAAATTACTGAATGGGCTACGATGGGGAAAGAGATCGCATCTCTTGAACTTAAATTAGATGGCGACGAAGTCGTACTTCATGCAGTGGAAAAATCGCCAATTCGTCGAGTACGCCGCATTACTGGTTATCTTTCCAATATTGAAAATTTCAATGATGCAAAAAAAGCAGAATGCCACGATCGATATATCCACGCAGGATAAAAGATTATTACCCCTAGCCCAGAGCTAGGGGTTTTTCTTTTCTCTTTTTTACCGTACAATAGAAGAGAAAGTTAGCGCAACTTGGGAAAGGGGTATGTATATGGGATTTCTCCCACTCTCCGAACGAAGCTTTAAAGTACGGTTGGGAAAATCTACCCGTGCATTCCGCTATCGCAATTATCGCCTGTACTTCATGGGCCAAGGAATCACACTGATTGGCAACTGGATGCAACAATTGGCATTAGGCTGGCTGCTCCTACGCCTCGGTGGAACCGCCACATCGCTTGGGCTCTTAGTAGCCCTGACCCAAGTACCAACGATCTTTTTAGGCCCTGTGGCCGGAGTCGTTGCAGATCGCTATGAAAAGCGAGCCCTCCTTCGAATCATTCAATTCTTAGCAGCCATTCACGCCCTCACCTTAGCCTTTCTCACCCTAACTGGCTTGATACAACTTTGGATGCTCTTTACTTTGGCCCTATTCATGGGACTAGTCAACGCTTTCGAGATGACCACTCGCCAATCTTTTGTGGTGGAGATGGTTGATGATAAAAGAGATTTACCCAACGCAATTGCTCTCAACTCACTGATGTTTAACTCAGCCCGAGCCATCGGGCCAGCTGTAGGAGGCCAAGTAGTCTATTTTTTTGGCGAAGGACTCTGCTTTTTATTAAACGGTATCGGCTACGCCTCGAGCAACTTTGCTCTTCGAGCAATGAAACTACCGGTCTTCAAGAAAGTAGATACAGTTCAACGAAATATTTCGAAAGAATTTATTGATGGGTTTCGCTATATTAGAGAAACACCGGCTCTGATTTATTCTTTCTTCATGCTCACCACGATCAGCATCTTTGGAGCTCAGCAAATGGTAATCCTACCAATCTTAGCTAGAGACTTTCTTGATGGTAGCTCCGATACGCTTGGAATCTTAATGATGGCCTTTGGAGTGGGAGCAATATTTGCAGCCTTAGCAATTGCGATTCGAAGTCAAGTTGTTGGCTCAGAGAAAGTTATTTTTAAAGGCTTGCTTATTACTGGTGTAAGCCAGATCTTACTCACCCTATACCCAAGCATGGGCTGGGCGTTTCTTTTAAATGCTCTGGCTGGTTATGGAGCGATCTCCAGCATCGTTTCCACCAACACAGTGATCCAGCTACTTGCGGCCCCCACCATGCGTGGCCGAGTTGTAAGCTTTTACTCGATCTGCTTGATGGGCCTTGGCCCCTGCGGTGGGTTTATTATTGGTCGCTTGATCGACTGGCAAGGAATTGTACTTGTCCTTCCTGTCCTAGGAGGAGTTTGTATTATTGCTGCCCTAGTCTATCGATATTATGCTGCCCGAGTAGTTCATAGGAGCTTATCTGGTCTGACTACTCTCAGTCGCTAAAAAAAATGAAAGAGGTGTTCTATATGAAAAAAATTATTTCAACCAACAAAGCTCCAGCCGCAATTGGTCCTTACTCACAAGCCGTATGGGCTGGAAACCTACTTTTTGCTTCTGGCCAAATTCCAATTGATCCAGCAACTGGTGATATTGTAGCTGGCGATGTGCAAGCCCAAGCTCACCAATGCTTAAAAAACGTCAAAGCAATTCTCGAATCAGCTAAACTTGATTTTGAAAACGTTGTGAAAGCCACTGTCTTCATCAAAGACATGAATGATTTCGCCGCAATCAACGAAGTCTACGCTCAGTACTTCACCGCCCCCTTCCCTGCTCGCTCTTGCGTAGAAGTGGCTAGACTCCCTCGAGACATCCTAGTAGAAGTAGAAGTCATTGCAAAAAAAGAAGCAGAAGAATATCCTATTTAATTTTTCATCAATAAAAAGGTAATCCAAGTAAGAAAATGCCCCATAAGTTGTAATTACTACAACCTATGGGGCATTTCTATATTCAAAAATTCTTTTATTAAAGCAATTACCAGGTAAAGCGGTACCCACCATTTAATGCCCAGCTTTGAGTAAATTGACCCGCTGTAGCTCGTTCGATATCCAGATAAAGATTGTGACGATTTCCAACTTTTCCAGTCACTCCGATTCCATAGGATAGCCAAGTATCTTGATAACTTGTATTTTCTTTGGAGCCATTAAATGAATAATTTACCTCTCCATCAAATTCTTTCACGATCGAAACTTTACCATAGACATTAATTGGGTTCCGACCACTTTTGGCTTCATAGCCAATATGAGTTCCTACCCGCCCAAGTACACTGCTGAAGGAGTCTACTTTTACATTAAGGCCATTCGAAGCTGTAAAGCGATCACCATTTTGATGGCTCCCAGTCAATTGAGCCTGAGGCTCCACATACCAGCCATTTTTATCTTTTTGATCCAAATGATAACGGCGCCCTACTTCCATCGAGGCGGTAAAACCTTGAGTCGAAATATCTTCTCCAGTTACTCTCGTTCCAGCAGAATCCAGCACATCAAAATCGTTTTTCATCCATCCGTATTTCAAGACCCCATCAGCATAAAAACCATTGTGATGTTCGTGAGTCCAGTAGCCGCCAAAAGATTTAGAATCCACATTACCACTACCCTGTCCATAATCTAAGTTCCCTCGAGTATACCCAAAGAAACCTCCTAGATAGTCAGTCCCACGACCATCTTTACGAACAAATTTTTTATCTGCACCTACTTGAATCCCTGTATAGTTTATATCAAAATCTTTTAGGAAACTGTCAGAGCTAGAATGAAATTTTCCTCCATACACTCGTCCCCAAATATTGCCCTTTTCGTCCCCCTGTCGCAAATCACCCATTCGCTTCATCAAAGTTTGGGTTTCTGCATAATTGAGAAGATAAGAACCGGCAAAGAGATTTACCCCTGCCGAACCTGTCGTCGTACTTTTCTTCGTTCCATAAAGTTCCCATTCTTTCTGATTTGATCCAGCCACATCTCGTAGACTAAACTCATACCCCCCAAGATCGACCTTATTTGTATTTTGAAATGTGGCAACCCCATCTTCGGTTCGGACAATTGTCAAAGTCTCATTTCCCGTAGCATTCACAGAGCCATTATTCTGGACCCTAACGAAGTGGTTGCCAGCACTCGTTCCTGTGACTTGCAAAATATCTCCCCCATTATTGCCTGCACCATCTCCTACAATATCCGTGCGCATGGTGAAAACCCCATCGCTTCCCGATAGTTCGCCTACGGAAAGAGTTTTAAAAGTGTTATCACCAGCAAATATTATATTTGATGAATTATCATTGAAAGCCAAGCTAGAAAGCTTAGAATCGCCAGTCATATTCCAAGTCGTATCGGTCATATCGAAATTTATGACTCCTGTGCCAGTAATTTGAGAAGCTCCAGTAAAGGCCGAGCCCCTATCAAAGTCGAATGAAATAGCACCACTACTGGAAACTACGTTTCCTGTTAAATCATATTTCCCAAGATTACCCTGGATAGTTGCACCATTCATTGCAACCAACGATGACCCCGTTCCTGCTACACCATTTTTACTAGCCCCCACAGTGGCACCATTCAACTCAATCTTCGAGTCACTGTCTCTTGCATAGAGTCCGTAAGCTGCTGTTGTTGAATCCACTTGAACGGTTAAATTTTCTTGAGCATTAAACAGGCCTCCATAGAATACAAAAACACCCAAAGCTGTCCCACCCACAGAATTCGCCACAACGTTTGTATCAGAACCGATCGAAAGGTTAGCACTATTAAAGCCAACTTCCAATGCCCGAGCTCCAGCATTACCTCCTGATACATTAACATCCAAATGATTGCCTGTACTAATATCTGCTCCGTCATAAGCATTAATACCACGAACAACTCCAGTGCCTTGGTTTTTTACCAAAACAGTAGTCTGGTCTGCCAAAATGATATTTCCCGGCCCATTCGTTGCATTATTTCCTGCATATAATCCATTAACTGCATTACTACTATTTGCTTCAATATCAATTGTCGATCCGGCCCCTAAAGTAATCGTAGAGCCTGCAAATGCTCTGATACCTTCTACAGTAACATCACTTGACTGATTAGAGTCATCATTCCGCCAAGTCAAGGTTGTTTTCCCTAAAATTAAGTCGGTTGTTGCAGCAACAATTCCAACTCTTGTACGGCCTGGCACTGTTGCCAAATCGTACCCCCTAATGTTGACCTGAACATCTCCAGTATATATAAATTTTTCTTCATTAGACCCATTGTGTCGTATCCCTAGTGCATCTGGTCCCAGCGCTCCGTTGGTAGCATCAATTGTCACTACACCTCCCGATGCAGTCAGCTCTTCCGCTGTGTAGACCCTCCCTGCCTCTATTTGAAAAGATATTCCCAAACAATACAAACCAATCAAACTGGATAATAGTATTTTCTTTTTTCTCTTTACCACTGTTTTTTCGCTCCCCCTTTATATTCCGCAAAACTACACTCCCGCAAAGTGTACCAACCGAATCCACTATCGTCGTCTTTTATCATATCGATTAAATTTTGCTTATTCAATACAGTTCACAAATGATTTGTTTTTTGTCCACTATTTATCAATATTTGAATTTTTATAACATCAAACTTTTTTTAGTTCAATAATTACAAAATTTTATCTTTTTCCATCATTTCTATCCCACTATTATTAACTTTGGTTAATTTTGATTTACAAAACAAAGCTAAATAAAAAGATGGTAGACACGAAAAACCGTGCCTACCATCTTTTGGGTTATATACCAAACACAAAAGAATTCCCAATAATTAATCATAAAATATAGTTAATTGTTATAAAATCTTCAAACCAGAATGCACTAAATCAAATTCTAATTCCATCAAAATCTTGTTTTTTCAGTTGTTTTTTCTTTTATTTTATCTGCTTTATTAAACCCAAGAAAGTAGTATGTCTAAATCAATAAACCAAACCAGAAAGGCGCCACATACATCGAAATCCGAGTGTCTTCTTGAAAAGCAAGCATCATCAGAACCAAAGCCCAAAAAGCTAGAGCTAAATACGAACTATAGGGCCATAGAAACATGGGATACTTGAATTATTTCAGTTCATCTACCATCAAAAATTTTGCTTATTTTTTACTTAGAAACTCCACTGCCAGTCCACACTGCATCAAAATCCCTTTCTCAATTGTCCCATCAGCCACATCAAATGTATCAAAGTGAAGTCCTGAGACAATCCCCTTTTTCTCATCTCTACAGCCCAATTGATAATAGGTACCCGGTGCTTCTTGTAAAAAGTAAGCAAAATCTTCGACTCCCATAAAAGGAGCCTCCAAGTCCAGATAGCTCCCTTGGCTTAAGTAGTGATTACAAATTCGTTCCACTTCACTGGTACAGTCTGGATCATTATAAATGGCATCATATCCATATTGACCCATTATCACTTCACATTCAGCTCCGTTTATTTTAGAAATTGATTCAATTGTTTCTTGAATTCCTTTGATCAATTTTTCTCTTGTTTCTTTTCGAGTGGTTCGCAACATAATCGTAAATTTCACATCATCTGCAATGATATTGCTAGCAGTTCCCCCTTCAATTTTCCCAATCGTTAAGACTGCTGGGTCTACTGCTGCAATTCGGCGACTAATTAAAGACTGCAAATTCATAATAATAGCCGCAGCTGTATAAATCCCATCGACCCCTTGCTCTGGATAGGCTCCGTGAGACTTTTTCCCACGAATCGTCACATAAAAAGTATTACTGCTCGCATTAAAATACTTGGGCTTTGATCGAATCAGACCCAATTCAATTTCGGGCTCCACATGTTGAGAAAAGACATAATCCACCTTCGGATTTTCCATCGCTCCTCGCTCAATCATCCGCTTAGCTCCCCCATCTGATTCTTCTGCTGGTTGGAAAAACAATTTCACATTTCCTGCAAGTTCCTCTTTCAGGCTAGCGAGCACCTTGGCTGTACCCAACAAAATCGCCATATGTACATCGTGTCCACAGGCATGCATGGTTCCATCATTTTTAGATTTATAAGGTACTTCATTCTTTTCGAGAATGGGTAAAGCATCCATATCAGCACGAAAAGCAATTGTTTTCCCTGGTTTTCCTCCCTTAATGATCCCAATAACTCCATTCATATCTTCATAGGTACTATATTCAATCCCCATCAAGTCTAATTCTTTACAAATCCTCTTCTGAGTCTCAACCTCTTGATCACTTAGCTCAGGATTCATATGAAATTGATTGCGAAGCTTTTTGGCATAGTCACTGACTTCGACCACCAACCTACTAATTCGTTCTTTCTCCATACCCACTACTCCCATCTAAAAAAATCTCTCAACTCTATTATAACCCAAAGAGTTATAACTGAACTGAGAGATTTTATGCCTATTCTTACTCTTAGTCTTCCTCAACTGCCTCTCGGCTCGCAAGTGGGCTGGTGTACCACCATCCGCAAACCTTCGACA
>JAGOHU010000083.1 GCA_017995975.1 Negativicutes bacterium | reverse complement strand
GAAGCCGGCCATTTATCTTAGCTTGCCTTTGACAACTGGAATTTTGATTATTTGTCTAATGGTGATAGGGATTCGGCTGAATTTAAAAGATTTGAAAATGTCTTCTTTTACTTTGGCAGGAATGTTGCCAGTTTCACAAGGGAAATTGTTGGGAGCAAAGCTGCTGACTGGTTGTGGAGTCGTTTTGGTTGGAGTGGCTATCCAGATGACCTTGGCGATTGGGCTGATCTCGTTGAGTGGCCATACTGAGATTTTCAAGATATTTGAAAATTCGGTGGTTCAAGTTCAGGAAAAAGACGAAATTGATGGAAAAAAGAGTGTTACAATCAAGAAAAAGGATCAAGATGGTACCGTGCTTCATCAGGTGGATATTCAAACTGAGGAAACCAAAGGGAAGCAAGAGACCTATATCGCAGTTGCGACAAATCAGGAGGGAAAGGAAGTCCTGAGAGAATTTCTCTTTGAAGGTCCGAGTGGTCAATTCAAGACTAGGGGAGAGGGAATTTTTAATCAGAATGATGGAGTGACTTTTGCCATTCCCGGTGAAAAAGTTAAGATGGCAGGAATTTTTGGGATATTAGCAATTCCTACTCTTTTCATTATGGTGATTTGTTTTGGGATTTATCCATTTATTTGGGCCAGGTATTTCACAAAAAAAGAATTTTTAGGAAAAATATTAGCAGTTGTATTTATTGGGCTGATGTTTAGTGCTCAAGGTACTGTGACTGATTCTACAGGCTATTTATTGGGTATTTCGACAAAGGCGGCCCGTTATGGGCCTGATTGGATTTCTCTAGGCTGGAATATTGGGATGTGCTTCGGGTCCTACCTATTTACTGCTTGGCTCCGAGAAAAAAAGATGGATTTACTATAAAAAGATGGGAGAGTGATGAACGATATGATTACATTATTTCTATTAAGTCTGTTATTGCTAGGGGTGACTCACTTCCTAGTTAGTTATGCAGAAGTTCAACCGGTAAAAGATCACAAGAACTAATTGTTTCAAGAACTGTTTGGATTGAGCAACTTTGCCTTTGGGTGGGGTTGCTTTTTTTGTGGAAAAAGTTGAGAAAAATTCATACCTAGCAAGTCGGAATAGGGTATAATAAGAGTAGGGTTACTTAGTGAGATTGTAGATGTAAAAATCAGATTGGGGATAAAAATGGTGGATCAAGTAATTAGAAATGGTTTGGTAGCGGATCCGGTAAAAGGAACGATTGAGCCTAAAAATATTGGAATTCAAGATGGGAAAATTGTGGTAATTTCTGAGGAAGAATTAGTAGGGAAAAAAGTCTGGGATGCAGAAGGGTTGATTGTAGCCCCTGGTTTTATTGATATTCACAGCCATGTGAGTGGACAGGATTATGCAGGGCTTTTATCGGCTCGGCAAGGAATTACTACCACTGTAGGGGGGAATTGTGGAGGGAGTCCGGTTGATTTAGGTAAATTTTTCTCTGAGCAGGAAGAGAGGGGATTTATCATTAATCAAGTTTCTTTTATTGGTCATTCGACTTTGCGGAGGGAGCTTGGTTCGGGTGATCCTTTGAGCTCTGCTAGTGCAGGTCAGATCGAGATCATGGAGGGACAAGTGCGAGAAGCTTTAGCTGCTGGAGCTTGTGGGATTTCATTGGGATTGGCTTATATTCCTGGGAGTTCGGAAGAAGAGATTTATCGACTGAGCCAGATTGTAGCTGATGCGGATAAGCTGATCGCAGTGGATACCCGCTTGAAGACTCCCGATGATCTGGACTCTTTGCGGGAGGTAGTGGAAATCTCGCGGCGTACTGGGGCTCGGACTCAGGTATCCCACTTCGTTTATCAATATGGTACGGGAGTGCTCACAGAAGCTTTGGCTATTATTGATGAGGCTCGGGCTGAAGGAATTGACATTCGCTTGGATAGTGGGATGTATACTCCTTGGACTAGTGGTATCCAAGCGGTTCTTTTTAGTCCCGAAAGCTTGGCGGCTAGTAGTTTGGAACTATCGGATATATTGATTATTACAGGGCCTTATAAGGGTCAAAGAATGACCAAAGAGCGATATGATGAGCTTCGAAGTCAAGAAGAAAGAACTTCCGTGGTGGTTTTTGGTGATGGGGTGGAGGAAGAAATCTACGAAGCTTTGCGCCATCCTTGGGCAATGCCTTCGACAGATATTGGGCCCTATGAGCCTGGAGAAGGACATCCGCAAATTGCTGGTAGTTTTCCTCGTTATTTCTATAAAATGGTACAGGAGAGAAAAGAATTGTCTTTGATTGAGGCGATTCGTAAAGCTACTTTATTGCCGGCCGAAACGTTGAAGCTTTCCACTAAAGGTCGAATGGCCATAGGGGCCGATGCGGATTTTGTTATTTTTGATCCGGAGATGATTCAAGATGGTTCGGATTTTCTTGGTTTAGGTGAGCCAGATGCTCCGCCAATCGGTATTCAATCGGTTTGGGTGAATGGGGTATTAGGGGTCCTTCACAATGAGGATCAAGGGTCTCGAAACGGAAGAATTGAAAGATCGTAAAAATGATTTTTGCTGTATTTTAGAAAACTCTATGTTATGCTTTAAAAAATGGATAAGTAAAAACGAGGAGGGATGCAGAATGGTAAAAATGAAAAAAATATTACTTTTAGTGGATGGATCTGAGAATTCGATACAAGCGAAAGAATATGCAGCTTATTTGGCAGAAGTAACTAAATCTTCTGTAGATATTCTTCATGTGGTCAATTTGGGGGCTGAATATGCAGCTTTGAATCCTGTGGCAGGTGGCTATGTGCCTGAAGAAGTAACAGAAGATTTGAAGGAAAATGGTGAGCAGGTGCTCCGAGAAGCCAAAATCGGTTTTGGGATTGATACGCAAGTCAGGACTCAGCTGGGCTATGGTGCGCCGGCAGAAGTGGCGATCAGTTTTTGTGAGGAACACAAACCGGACCTTTTGATCGTAGGGAGCCGGGGTATGGGAACCTTAAAAGGCTTGGTCTTGGGTAGTGTTAGTGGCTATCTGACTAGTCATGCTCCGTGTCCAGTACTTGTAATAAAATAATAAAAAGGTCGATGCAAGTCGGCCTTTCGGCTTGTAGACATAAGGGGATATGACTTTTTATAAAGTTGAATTAGTTTACTAATTTTGTGCATCTTTTTGTCTAAGCTCTGCCCGCGTTTTACTTGGCAGTCCCTAAGAGAAAGATGGGGCTCTTACTACTCTCTCGCTAAAGCGAATCGAGTGTAGGAGAACCTATCTGTACCGGTATAACTGCTATTTCTCTAAGAGTGTAACGATGCGGAGAAATAAGCAGGAATCCCATCACCGCCTTGGCGACTGGCAAGCGAAGTGCAGACAGAGCCTAGTCGTAGGGATGCACTTTGGATTGCATATAATTAGTCGTTTTTCTTGTAGTACTTCCCTTCGGCTCAGTGTTAAATCACTACCTGCCAATTTGATAATGGACGGTAGTGATCTAACAAATTCGCCGCGAGCGGGAATACTACGTGCTTCTGGGGCTACGATTTGGTCATACAGATAATAGGTTTTTTGCACCACTCGCTGTTTTGAATAAGTTTATAACGATTAATTTAAAGCTGTTTAGAAGTATCAATAAAAGAAACTTTGATTCTTGCAATTTTTATATTACAAAGAAAAGACAGGTCAAAAGCAGACTGTTTTTTCAGGAATGACCTTTTTTTTGGGGGGAGATTTAAAATGAGCTTGGTATTGTGGGAACAATTGAAGAAAGAAATTGCTACCTATGGACCCTCGGTGGTTGCTTTCTCTGGCGGAGTGGATAGCACGCTTCTTCTCGCGGCTGCTGTAGAAGCTTTAGGTAAAGAAAAGATAGCCGCGGTGACGGCAGTTTCGGGTACTTATACGAAAGAAGAACAAGAAAGAGCCATTCGAATTACCACGGAGTTGGGAGTGGCTCATGTGATTTTTTCGAGTGATGAATTTTCGGATCCTTTATTTGTTCGGAACGAGTCCGATCGTTGTTATCATTGTAAGAAAAATCGATTTTTATCTTTGATTGGCTGGGCAAAAGAGAATGGATTTGAAGGGATTATCGAAGGAACTCATGCGGAGGATTTAGGTGATTTTCGGCCTGGTCTGAAAGCCATTGCTGAATTAAATGAAGAATTTTTTGGTATGATTAAAAGTCCCCTTAAAGAATTGGGCTGGGGAAAAAAAGAGATACGAACTGTTTCGAAAGAACAAGGGCTTGTGACTTGGGATTTGCCCAGTGCAGCTTGCTTGGCATCTCGAATTGCTTATGGTATCCCTTTGGATGAAGAGAAGCTTGAGCTGGTAGGAGAAGTGGAGACTTTTCTCAAACAATGGATTGAAGGGCCTTTGCGTTTTCGTCATCATGGGACTTGGGCCCGCATTGAGGTGGAGCCCAAGGACTGGGTAAAAATTACGGATTTATCGACTGCTCAGCAAATTGTTGAAAAGGTAAAATCTTATGGATTTGATTATGTGACTTTGGATTTGGCGGGATTAAAAAGTGGTAGCATGAATACAGGGGTTTCCAAAGAATAGCTCTGAAAGCAAAAAAAAGTTCCATTCGATTGTTCGAATGGAACTTTTTTTAGTTGATTTCTAGTTTAATAAAATTGCCCTTGGCATCGGCTAGGTATTCTGCATTTTTTCGTTCGCCCATATAGAGTATTTGGATGGTTTTGGAATCAACAAAAATTTTATGTATACGGATTTTTCCAGTGGTGTCTTCTTTGGACTTGAGTTTTTCATTTGCATCTTTTACCAAAGTTGGAATGATTTCTAGTTGGGCATCACTTAAATTCCAGATAAGGTCTTTGTCGTATTTTTATCCTGCTTGATTTCGCCAATCACTTGGAGGAGTGAAGAAGTGCTCGGTGATTTTTTGGGGATTTTCTGAATCCAGGATTTTAAATCGAATGGTTCCGTCGGTTTTGACACCTTTCTTGGAAGAAAAGTTATTTACATTGATATCAGTTTTTCCCACAATTTTGTTGTTATTTGATTGCTTTGTTATTTGATCTTTTACTTTAGTCATTTCCGCTTGATTGTAGATGTAATCGTTGCTTTTTAGGCCAGATTCGCCACCAATGAGGTTGCAACCAGCTGTTAGGAGTAAGGCTGCCAAGAGTAGGGCAGAAAAAAGTTTTTTCATGAAGACGCTCATTACTAATTTTTTCGTTTTGGTTGTTTTTTTAAGAAGGCGAGTCCGCCAATCCCGGTGAAAGCAGCTCCCATGCCATAGCAAAGCATGGAGACGATGTGGGACATTAATTCTTTTTGGTTGATGCTAGAGACTGCTTCTGCTGCGGCTTGGGCTCCGCCGGTTTGTCCGGCCTGACGCATGAGGGCGACTTTTTCTTCTTGCCCCATCTCGGGGAAAAGAAATGAAATGGCAAATCCGATTCCAAGGACAATGATGCCGGTGATCAGCAGGAGTGTTGGATTTTGTTTGTTCATGATGATACTACCTCTATTCAATTTGAATTGTTTTTTTAGAATTTATTGGCTTCCTTCTGGTGGCTTTTCTAGAAATCGTCCTCGATTGATTCGCCACCAGCTGTAGGTGATGAGGCCTTCTTCCCAGTTGGCATTTCTTGTATAGGAAGTGTAGTCTGCTGGGATTGGGATGGGCTCTACGATTTCTTTTTCTCGGTAGCCGATCTGGGTACGAGTGAGCCAGTATTGGGAGCCGAACCCTTGCTTTGCGCCTCCAGTGAGAGAGGGGGCGAGAGAATAGTAAGTGAAGCCTCGTGGGGCGATGAGCTCGATCAGGGTGGGGATGATATTTACTTGCCCGCCGGCGGTATCATCTGAGACTAAGCCTGGGTGAATGCCTGGGCCGTGGAGGATCAGGGGAATCGTTTCCCACTCGAAAAGCCCTTCGGCAGGTTTGCTGGTGATTCGATCTGGATGGTCGCCTGTGATGATAAATAAGCTGTCTGGATGTTTCTTTTTCATCTCTGTAATAAAGCGGTTCATTTCTCGATCTGCGTACCAAAGGTGGCCTAATTGGCGAACTAAGTCTTTGTCGTCTTTCCATTTTTCCGGTAGAGCTGCAATGAGGGCTTCTTTGGGGAAACCTTCTTTTTCTAAATCAATGTAGTAGGGCGAGTGATTGCTGGTGGTGAGAATCACATTTACAGTAGGTCGATCAGGAAGAGTACTCAAGATGCTATCAAAGAGGTCTCGATCTGGTGCTCCCCAGTAGCTGAGCTTTTCCGCAGGAGGCATACCTGGGTCACCTACGCCGTGAAATCCTTTGAAGCCCTGAGCCAAGATAAAGGGGCGAATCTGCTCCCAGCTGCCTGGGCCGCCGTACCAAAAATGGGTTTGGTAGCCTAGGTTGCCCATTTGAGGGGCTAGGCTGGTTGCATAGATCGTTTTAAAAGTTTCGGGCTCGTGAAGGGGAGAGGTTTTGATTCCTGTTAATCCAGTAATCACTGGGATTAAAGCTGCACTGGTGTAGGTGCTATTGGAGATAAAGGGCTTTACCCAGAGGCTGTTGGATTGGTTGATAATTGATTTTGTTCCATCTACTAGATGATAGGAAGAGTATTTATCCAGTAGGGGCCATTGGCTATAGGATTCGCCTAGGATGATGAAAATATGAGTTGGCTTGGCGATAAGGGCTCCGTGAGCTTCTCTTCGGGTATAAAGCTCAACCGAATTGAAACGCTCTGGGGTAGGTACTGGATGGATTAAGTCAAATTGCTTTTGAAGCTCTTCGGTGGAAGTCTCTTCGATGCCATCCCGCCAGTAGGTTTTGTAGAGTTCTTGGGCTCGTACGAAACTTTCAAAATCATTCAAAATCGCTTCTCGAGCAAAAGGGCTAACTGGAAGGGTGTCGACAGTCTCCCATGTGAAAGTGGGCTTTTCGCATTCTCGATCGTAAGTGCTACTGGCATAGGAAAGGACGGGTAATAAAAAGAGTAGAAGGCTGGCGGTAATAGAGATGGAGCCTTCAAAAGAACCAGGCCAATAAGCAAACCATTCACGATCAATGTAATGCCAAAGTAAGTAAAAAACCGCAGTGGCTAGAAAGATGGCCGGAAGGATCAACCAAAAGGGGTAATTGTGGTGGACAGCTGAAAGAATGAGCTCTGGGTCTTCGGTACGAGTCTGAAAAATAAAGTGATTAAAAGTAGAC
>JAGOHU010000082.1 GCA_017995975.1 Negativicutes bacterium | reverse complement strand
TAAGTGTTGCCTGTCAAAGGATTCTTGCAGAAGAGGGCATTTTACCTGATCTTGTGGCTGGGCATAGCCTCGGCGAGTATTCGGCGTTGGTTGCTGCTGGAGTAATCACTTTTGCAGAAGCTGTTGCTACCGTAAAAACACGAGGACGATTGATGCAAGAAGCAGTTCCGCTTGGACAAGGGGCCATGTCGGCGATTCTGGGCCTGGAGCGCACAAAAATTGTGGAAATTTGTATGAATACTTCGAGTGATATGAGCCCTGTTCAAGCAGTTAACTTTAATTGCCCAGGCCAAGTTGTTATTGCCGGTTCGACTGAAGCAGTTGAACTAGCGGGACAAAGATTAAAAGAAGCAGGGGCAAAAAGAGTAGTTAATCTTCCTGTTAGTGCTCCTTTTCATAGCGTTTTAATGCAACCGGCTGCACTGAAGCTTCAAAATGTTCTTGATCGTTTGAATTTTAAAGATGCCAATATTCCGGTCATTGTAAATGTTGATGGTACAGTGGTTCAAAAAGGGATTTTTCTAAAAGAACTTTTGGTCCGCCAAGCGGCTTCGCCAGTATTGTGGGAAGACTGTGTCCAAACAATGGAGAAAAATGGAGCCACTCTTTTTATTGAAGCAGGACCTGGTAAAGTATTAAGCGGATTTACTAAGAAAATCCTTACGGGAGCTGAAACGGTAAACGTCGAAGATATTGCAAGTCTTGAGAAGGCTCTTGACTATTTGAAAGGGGTTAGCTAATATGCTTTTAGAGAATCAAATTGTTTTGGTCACTGGTGGTTCTCGAGGAATTGGAAAAGCTGCTGCTTTGGCTTGTGCCCGAGAGGGTGCTCACATTATTATTAATTATGCAGGCAATGTGAAAGCGGCTGAAGAAACGGTGAAAGAAATTTCTGATTTAGGACAAAAATGTTTAGCTGTCCAAGCAGATATTTCAAAATTGGCTGATGTGGAACGTCTGATTGAAGAAGCGACTGCAGAGTTTGGAAAAATTGATATTTTAGTAAATAATGCAGGCATTACAAGAGACGGTTTGCTCATGCGAATGAAAGAAGAAGATTGGGATGCAGTAATTGAAACCAATCTAAAAGGAATTTTCCTTTGCACGAAAGCTGTAATTCGAGGTATGATGAAGCAGCGCAGTGGTCGGATTATTAATATGACCTCTGTAGTGGGTGTTATGGGAAATGCAGGACAAGCAAATTATGCCGCTGCAAAAGCTGGAGTAATTGGGTTTACTAAGTCAACAGCAAAAGAATTGGCCAGCCGGGGCATTACCGTAAATGCAATTGCACCAGGTTTTATTCATAGTGATATGACTTCCGTACTTCCAGAAAATGTAAAAGAGGAAATGGTAAAAGCGATTCCAATTGGACGTATGGGAGAGGCTGAGGAAGTGGCAGACGCAGTCGTATTTTTAGCAAGTAACTCTGCTCGGTATATCACAGGGCAGGTCATTCATGTAGATGGTGGAATGGTAATGTAATTTTAAAATTTACCCTTGGAAGGAGGTGAACTTGTAATGGCAACGTTTGATAAAGTAAAAGAAATCGTGGTGGAACAATTAGGTGTTGATGCTTCAGAGGTCAATATTGATTCGACTTTCATTGATGATTTAGGTGCCGATTCCTTGGATATTGTGGAATTAATCATGGCTTTCGAAGAAGAGTTTAATGTAGAAATTCCTGATGAGGTAGCTGAAAAAATTAAAACCGTGAAAGATGCGGTTGAACTCATCGATAAAGCAAAACAAGCTTAATAAGCTTGGCCTTTCTCTAGGGCTCTCTTCTTGAGAGTCCTTTTGGAGAAAGGAATTTGATTGAATGGAGGCTTAACCGTGAAGTTTTCCCCACTAAAATTTGGAAATATTACTGTACAAACACCGATTATTCAAGGTGGAATGGCAGTTAAGATATCAACCGCTCCGTTAGCAGCTGCGGTAGCAAACGAAGGCGGAATTGGACTAATTGGTGCTTCGGGAATGTCAACAGAGGAGCTAAGACGAGAGATTCGCTTGGCAAAACAATTGGCACCCCACGGAATCGTTGGTGTTAATATTATGGTTGCTGCGAGCGCTTTTATTGATTTGGTAAAAGTGGCTATTGAAGAAAAAATTGATTTAATTGCAGCAGGTGCAGGTTTTTCGCGAGATGTTTTTGCCTTGGGGCGTGCAGCTGGAATTCCTGTGGCTCCGATTGTATCATCCGCAAAGGTTGCTAAATTGGCAGAAAAATTAGGAGCATCTTTTATTATTGTTGAAGGAAAAGAGGCTGCTGGACATCTTGGCACGGATCGCACAATGAGCGAGATTGTTCCTGAGGTTGTTGAGGCAGTTAATCTACCAGTAATTGCTGCTGGTGGTATTATTGATGGCAAGGATATTGCTGAAGCTTTGAAATTAGGGGCTGCTGGAGTTCAAATGGGAACTCGCTTTGTGGCTTCTGAAGAGAGTAATGCGGCAGATTCGTTCAAACAATTTTATCTGATGGCAGAGCATGAGGATGTAGTAACGATCAAAAGTCCTGTCGGTTACCCAGGTCGTTCTTTGAAAAATCCTTTTTCAATTAAAGCCCTTGCTGATGAGTCGGAAAGGCCTAAAACTTGTCAAGGATGTCTAAAAGAATGTTCCCGCAGTTTTTGCTTGATTAATGCTTTAATCAGAGCTCAACAAGGGGATGTTGAAACCGGTTTAGTTTTTACTGGAGAAAATGTGGGTCGAATTAAAGAAATTCTTTCAGTAAAAGAGATTTTTCAACGTTTGTTGACTGAATTAGAGCAATGTGAAGCATAGAACGGAGTGGTAGAATGTCACGTAGAGTAGTTGTAACTGGAATCGGAGTAATTTCACCAGTAGGTATCGGGAAAGATAACTTCTGGAATAGTTTGATGGCCGGTAAGTCTGGTATTGGACCAATCACTCATTTTGATCCAGCTGAATATTCAACCCGGATTGCTGGTCAAGTGAATGATTTTGTTCCAGAAAACTTTTTAGATAAAAAAGAAGCAAAAAGAATGGATCGAAACACTCAATTTTCAATCGCTGCGAGTAAACTAGCGATCGAAGATTCAGGAATTGATCTTGAAAAAATTGATAAACGCCGTGCTGGTGTGATTGTTGCTACCGGTATTGGTGGTGTAAGCACAATGCATGACCAATATGAAACTCTATTTGCAAAAGGACCCAATCGAATTAGTCCATTCTTTGTTCCCATGATGATTGCTAATATGGCTGCAGGTCAGACGAGTATACAATTTGGGTTTCAAGGACCTTGTTTATGTGTAGTTACTGCTTGCACTGGTGGTACCAATGCGATTGGTGAAGCAACACGTAAAATCCAACATGGTGATGCGGATATGATGTTGGCTGGTGGTACCGAAGCGGCAATTTCTCAGGCAGCAGTTGCTGGATTTTGTTCGATGAAAGCGATGTCGACCCGAAACGATGAACCTGAAAAGGCATCACGTCCTTTCCAAGCGGACCGAGATGGGTTTGTAATGGGGGAAGGGGCAGGCATTATGCTTCTTGAGAGCCTTGATCATGCTTTAGCACGAGGAGCTAACATTTACGGTGAAGTGGTTGGATATGGGGCAAATGCAGATGCGTACCATATTTCGGCTCCACGTCCTGGTGGAGAAATGGTAAAAGATTGTATGGAAAGGGCATTAGAAGATGCCCAAATCTTACCGGATCAAGTAAATTATATTAATACTCACGGAACCTCTACTCCGGCTGGAGACGTAAATGAAGTCGTCGGAATAAAGATGTTATTTGGAGATCATGCTAAAAATATTGCAGTAGGATCAACTAAATCGATGACAGGGCATCTTTTAGGAGCTGCTGGTGGTATCGAAGCGATTGCTTGTACCCTTGCTGTGTATAATGACGAAGTCCCGCCAACGATCAATTGTGACAATCCAGAAGAGGGATTAGATTTAGATTTTATTCCCAATGTAGGACGTAAACAAACAGTAAATGTTGCTCTGTCAAATTCCTTTGGATTTGGCGGTCACAACGGAACTGTAATTGTTCAAAAATATAAACCTTAAAAGGTGGACTTGATATGAAATCTTCTTTTGAAGAGCTGAAGAAAAGCGGGCTGGAGATTAAGAATCTCCAGCTTTTTCGTACCGCTTTGACTCATAGCTCCTATATACATGAACATTCAGGAAAATATTCGAATGAACGACTTGAATTTTTAGGTGATGCAGTACTTGATTTGATTATTGGGGATATTCTATATAATAAATATGAAAATTGGCCAGAAGGAACTTTATCAAGAGTTCGGGCTTCTTTGGTACGAGAAAGTGTTCTTGCCAAAGTAGCTAAGGATATTTCGCTTGGGCGGCACCTTATGATGGGTCGTGGAGAAGAACAAAGTGGAGGTCGTGAAAAAGCCTCAATTCTTGCGGATACTTATGAAGCGCTTTTAGGTGCCGTTTATTTAGATGAAGGGTTAGATTCGGCAAGGAGATTTGTTGAGCTTACTATGAAGGAATGGATTGATAAGGCGAAGAATTTTGAACAAAAATTACCAGATTCGAAAACTCGCTTACAAGAATTGCTTCAAGAAAATGGCCCAGTACTCATTCAATATCAACTTGAAGAAAAAACGGGAAACCCGAGTAACCAAGTTTTTACAGTTGCTCTTTTTGTTAATGATATAAAAGAATCCTCAGGTACAGGCAAAAGCAAAAAAGAAGCTGAGCAAGATGCGGCGAGTAATTATCTTCAAAGAATAGAAAAATAACCATTTGAGTAATTTTCAAATGGTTATTTTTCTGTATCTCTTTATGTAATTGGAAAGCTATTATGAAAAATCAAATTTTCGACTTTATGCTAATTTTGTATAAAACCAGATACTTTACATTTGCTTTTGGCTAGTTTTAATCTAGTAATTGAGCAGAAGTAAGTCCGGTGAGTGCCGACTATAGCTTAGCAAAGTTTTAAAAAATACAAATGGGCTGATCAGACCGTTAGCTGAGCTCTCAGGATTTTTCTGAGAGCTCTTTCTTATGCTTTAATAAAGTCAAAGCATAAGAAACGTCAATCTCATTGCTGGAAGGGTGCGAGATTTCTTTTAAGGAAATTGATATTGATATGGTGGTCCAAAGCTCGCTATAGCTATCTAGTAGATTAGATAAATTTGGAACTTGCTGATCTGAGGTTTTCTCAATAGCTGGCGAAACAATGCTAAAAGTGTAGTTAATTCCATCATAGTAATCAGCATAAGAAATGATCGCTGCTAGTTCCACAGATTGATCTCTACCGGACATTACATTAGAATTAATTGTAAGAACTGAAAGATTATGTTCGGTGTTGTGGTAGGCTGGTACAAGACATAGGCCCGGAATGAATTCTTCGGTTAGTTCCTTTCTCCTCTGGTCGACTTCAGGGCTCTTATTGCCAAAAAGGTAATACTCGCCTAAAAGGGAAGATTTTGTTACAATTCCATGGAAATCTTTCGTTGGGACTAACTGGGAAATTCTGATTACACTGAGAGAATCGCCTGCATTGGAAAGCCCTGCTACTCCGAAGGGCATTAAGTGATCCACTTCGTGGCCGTATAGAACTATTCGTAGGTAGTCGCCGATAATTCTACCCCGACCATAAGCATCAAGGAGTCCAGTGGTCGAAACAGTAGAACGGGCTTTTAAACTATCTTCCCTACATCCACTGAAAAAAGCTTCGTTATAGATGATAATGTGATTGTGATAAATATCATAAATACAAGGATTTAGTTTTATCCACAAGTTTCAGAAACTTGCTCCCCATTCGAATACAACAGCACCAGGTTGCAATGATTTTTCAGTCTGTAAACCGAGGGGTACTTCATTTGGCTGATCGCGATAACCAGCTTCAAAGGCCGTTCTGGTGGATACAGAATCAAAAACCACATTTAAAATTCCATTTTAGACACTTCTTCTTTTAAAATCTACAAGACTTCTTCCGAACGACCAGATTTTTTTACTAGGATTCACAATAAAATTGCTGTTCTTGTGATAGGGGAGAATGTTTTTCTGTATGAAATCACAAACATCAATTGAATGTTCATAAACACCACTGTTGAAATTGTGACAAGGTTGGACTGAAACACCTCTTTCATCTTAGTTGGACATAAAAACATCTGAAACAAAAACAGACTTGTTGGGCCCAGGCGGTCGATAATACTTGTTGTCTTAGTCCAATGACACACTCCATTTATCTGCGGTCCTGAAACAACTTTTCATCCCATGAGCTCATTTAAAGAGGATGAAATACTTTTCTGAACGAAAAAAGGCAATACTTAAAACACTGACCAAAGAAGAAAAATTATTTCAAAAAGCTATTATTCTTTATTGAAATCAATTTTTGGAATGATAATTGTCAAAAAACGCAAAATTAATCTAGTTTCTAAAAAAAGAAGAAGAGAAATAAGGTTTTCGGTTGACAAAGAAGAAATTATATTATAGAATTAATAAGTGCTTAAGGGCATATAATGACTCCATAGCTCAGCTGGATAGAGCGCTTGACTACGAATCAAGAGGCCGGGAGTTCGAATCTCTCTGGGGTCACCACTGAAATCTAGGGTCTCTGACATTTAACGTCAGGGGCTTTCTTTATTTTGTCCTTGCTTTTTGAAATGCTATAAAGGAAAAAGCTTTGCTGAAGTAGGGCAGTTAGTAAAACGACATAAGCTGTCAAAAGAAAAATATCTAATTTGTCGATGATCTTTCATCTGTTAGAGGAAGTAGGAGTTCGCTTTTTTGTATTACTAAATAGATTATTTATAATAAAGTTTTCATTTAGTAACGTATTGTATTATAATTAACTAAAGATTGTTTTCTTGTAATAGATTAAATATAGTTTAGGAGGAATATTAAGATGAAAATGATAGTAAGTCTCTTGCTAATTTATGTAACCATTATGCTTGGATCGGTTGCCTGTGCTGAAGGACAGGGAATGAATGGGGTGTTTGGTGAGATCGATAAGGATGGCGAACGCTTAGTTGGTCTTTTTAAGAAAGTCCACTCTGATCCGGAGTTATCTTTTATGGAAGTGAATACTGCAGCATTAGTTGACGCAGAATTACAAAGATTGGGATATCGAACGATTACTAAGATTGGAAAAACTGGTGTAGTTGGTATTATGAAAAATGGTGAGGGACCAATT
>JAGOHU010000081.1 GCA_017995975.1 Negativicutes bacterium | reverse complement strand
AAATGTACTCTAGCCAAGGTTTCTCCAAATGACAAAGCACCTCTCGTCCAGCCAACCGATATTCCCCCTGTGGCATGGTAGCACCGGCCTGACCATGTAGGTCGATCACATAAAGACAATCCAGGGGCAATTGATAAACCCCACCCCAGCCCGGCACTTCCTTGTCTAGCCTAGCCACCGTGCTCACTCGGCGAGCAAAATTCCAGCTCACACTGCGCAAAATTTCGTTCTTACACACCTCATAGTGAAGCTGAGCCGCCCTCGCCTCCTCCGACTCCTCAGTAGGACTATCAATTCGCCGGCACCCTAAATAACTCAGAGCCAAATTACAAATCTGAGTCATACTACTCATTTACAAATCACCTCTCCTTACAAAACAAAAAGACCCTGAATCTCTCAAGGTCTTTTCTCATTCTCAAATTACCTATCCATTTATTTCATATTATTTTACAAAAATTGTCCCACCAAATTGCCTTTTCCTTACCTTGTGATTTCCATATACTTCCATTACACTAAAGACATAATAAAAAAGGCGGTAACATGATGAAACATAAAATAACATTTTTTCTGACTCTACTTTTTGTTCTTTGGTCGACCACTAGTATTGCAGCCACCCTCCCCAACCTCAATCGCTTAGAAAAGCCAGTCGAAGAGTGGCACCTGGTCAACACAACTCAGCTCAACAATTCTTCTGCCACCCTCTATCTAGGAGACAACTATACAGTCACCCAAGACCCAATCGAAAATGTCCTCATCATCGCAATCCAGTGGAAAGAAGAATCCACCAGCCAACCCAAATGGCAAAGCGACTCTTCTACCGATGGAACCGTTCGAATCATCCGCTATGGCCAAGTCCACTACAAAATCACCCCGCCGGAAAAAGACCTCAAAGGAAAATATCCTCCACTCCCCACTCTCCAAGCCAGTCGCTGGGCTACCCCAGTCACAATAGAAAAAAACGGCATCAACCAACCGGATACCACTCAAATCTCCTACTCTTACTTTCAATGGCAACCAGTCATTGGAAATACAGTCCTACCACCCCTATTGGAGTGGTGGTACAAAAACGAGATCCTCAAAGACCAAAAATAAATATCCTCTTACAACAAAAAGGGCTGGTATCAAACCAGCCCTTCAGTTTGTAGACTTAAGGGCCTACGACTTTTTATAACGTTGAATTAGCGAGACCTGGCTTATTAATTTTGTGCATACCTGTACCTACTTTGGATTGCATACAATTAGTCGGTTTTCTTGTAGTACTTCCCTTCGGCTCAGTGTTAAATCACTACCTACCAATTTATAAATGGACGGTAGTGATCCAACAAGCACCGTTATGAATAAACTCTGCCTTCGTAATAACTCGGCAATCGTTAACACTACGGTAGTGCTCTTTTTACTGCTCGCCATGCTTGCAGAGCATCGCAACTCGCCGCGAGCGGGAATACTACGTGCTTCAGGGGCTACGATTTTGTTAGGAAACTAATAGATTTTCTGTACCGCCTACTGTAAAAAAGTTTCTTTCGAACGAATAGTTTAAAGCTATTTCATAGTATTGCTAAAAGAGGTTTTGATTCCTACAATTTTTATATTCTAAGAAAAGGGTAGTCCAAAAACATATCATTTTCTCACTAACTTGCCTTTGGTCTACAGCCTGAAGGGCTGGTACCAAACCAGCCCTTTTCTCTTTGCCTATTTATGTAAAACTTTACTCATAAAACACTCACGTTCAAAAAGAAGTGGCTTGTAGCTTATGAACCTAACCCACCTCTACATCTGCCGCCACAATCGCAGTCATCTTCCCAGTCGGTGCACCCACTACTGCATAGTTAAGTCGCACATATCGATTGAGTCCCAAAGGAAGAATTTGGCGCACTGCATTGCGTACCCCTTTCTTGGCTACAAAAGTAGCCACACTCTCAAGGGTTGCAAAGTTCGAGTCTTTAGAAGTCTGCACTTCCACGGTCAAATTTTGAGCTACAGTCAATTCTTTTTCCAAATTCACCACGAGAAATCCATTCGGATAGCCATCTCCTTTGGTACTAAAATCAATTACATTTTGGGAGACTCCCGCCGCGAGAGTCTGACCTTCCGAAAATACTAAATTTTTATCCATATACATATTCAATCACCTTCCTTTTCTTAAGCCACAGCGGCTTCTTGATTGTGAATTGCATCCACCCGGCGCACTGGCACTCCATCAAATGTGAGTACTCGCTTGCCACCCACTTCATCTAAAGAAAGGTGAACATTATTAGATTTGCGGATTTGTTGACGCAGAGCAGTAAGAACCGTTTTATTTCCATAAATCACCGGCTTACCTGCCTTGAGGTTTTGCACTTTCTCCAGAGCTTCTACCAAATTCCCCACCAAGTCCATATCATTTAATTTGCTCGTATCAATATTAGCGATCCGCACCACTTGACGATAGTCTCGCACAGTCAGGCCACAATCCCAAGAAAAATGAACTCGATAGCCTTCATAGCGGCCTCCATCCGGATCCTCCAAAGTCACTTGACCTTTATTTTCTTGTTGAAGCCCTGCTTTCGAGCCTTTCGGAAAAATCCCATGAACTCCAATATCGCCCCAGACTACCACCCAGAGAGAAGTACACTTACTGCCAGTCCCTCCTGCATTGATCACATAGTCCGAAGAATCTTCCTGATCTGCCACCTCACGAGTCAAGCGACTATAACGAGGAGTCAGACCAATATATTTGGCTGGAAATAAATTAGTATCTCCGTAAAACATAGTCTTTGCCATCTCCTGATTCATCGCCTCCAGATAGGCCCAAGATTCGGAAAGCAAAAATGCACTGCTATTGCCATTTAAGTCAGCCAGCTTCTTATCGATCTCACAATACGACTCCAGCATCCCGCACGTATCAGTGATCTGCTTCGTATGACTTTTCCCCGGTTTCACTCCATAGTTCAGCATACGCCAAGCCACAGTAGGAAGCCCAGTCCGCACGGTGGTCTTATGGCCAGTCGGCAAGTTCCCTTGCACCCACAGCATATCGTCCAACACCTCATTTTGCTGACTCAAAATCTCCACAATCTTATCCACTTTTCCATTTGGATCCATTCGTTTCGCCCAATCGGCGAGGGTCATTGCCCCTGCTCCTAATATTGCCATTTTATCTATCATCCTTCCACTTCGTAAAATCATCATTTACCATTTATTTCTTTTTTCTTCTCAGACTTAAAATAATAGAGACAAAATTTTTCCTATGTGATGTCCCTAGCCGACGAGTTGCTCCTACACGCAATCTGCAAAGCAGAAGCGTAGTATGGAGCACTACCGATCTCTTAGTGATTGAGGAGTCCAAGACGAACTCAGAACCTAGACCAATCGGTGATTGATCCTGATCCTGAGTTCGGCGGGGATCATCACATAAAAGAACGATAAATAGTTTAAAATCCAAAGTAAGTACAGATATGCACCAACTCGAACCACTATAAATCGTTTTTTTGCTAACTAATTATTTAACTGAAGTTTTATTACCGTCTCAATCCTAGGTCCCCAAATAACACTTCCGCCGCACTGCGACCACCACCGCTTGGTGAGCCACTTCCTTCGATCGAAGAATCCTCACTCAATAACTTCCCAGCTCTCAGGCAAAATCGAAGCAACGCTGGATGGTTGCCGATCCCAGTTTCCTCTACAAAAGTGACGAACTCATCGCCCCCTAGCATATCTCGAGCCTTGGCGATATATCTCTGACTATCTGCCCAGCGATGGCCCCCCATCTCCGAGTCACTCATCACCGTATTTTTCCAGCCTTGCACCGTTTCATGATAAAGCTTTGCTTGCTGAGCTTGTGCCTCTGCATAAAAATCTACCAGCTTCTGAGCATTCCCTTTAGTCAGCCCCATCTCCTGAGCCAGCCCCGAAAAGCCTTGAGCCATCCCCTCGTCTGCCACCATACCTTCCGGAATCGAAAAATCCCCATAGCCCAAGGGACTATCAGGTACCAAGCCTTCCCCCTCAAAATTACTCTCCGTCGAAGCCTGCCCCTCCATCGATTCCCCTAGAAAATCCATCTCTGCCGAACTGCCATTCGTGTCATCGTGGACAGCCCCAAGCATCAAATCCTCACTCATAACCTACTTCCTCCTCTTTCTTCGTTGAAGTCATCTCCAAAAGCCACTCCGAATACTCCTTCTGGATCTGGCCAAAACACTCAGGACTCACATCCAAAATCCCAGCCAAAATAAAAAGCCCCACGCTCCGCTCCCCCTCTCTGAAAAAAGTTTCACTATTTCCAGTAAAAGAAGAACGAAAAACATGAGACCGATCCATCAAATACCACAAAAACCTACGCCCCTCAGGCAACAAAAGCACCCGCTCCAAATCCTCCCGGCACCGCTCCTCCAAAAGCCGATCCAACTCACCCAGCCTCCGACTCACCCCATCACCTCCCCTTCCTCATCTCTCACCTCTATCAGTATAAAGAGAAAAAGACCTAAAAAAGGGAATACTTTATCATGGAGAAACTACCGAGTATCTCCTCAAAATTGAGCATAAAAAAAGCCGGATCACTCCACTTTATATCCTTATATCGCTATTATCTAACTAAACATTTTAAAGTATAAATCAAGCTGTTGTATCGAAAATCCCATTTCCGATCACCAAAGTCACATTAAATTCATCTTGCTTAACTTTATCAGAAATAAAGCTGAGTTCATTAAAGGATAAATCTACAAAATCCTGGCTTAAAAAATACGGAACTGCAAATGGGAACCTTGCCCAACTATCATCATGGTTCGGAATACTAGCTTCTCGTTTCAAATCCATTTTGTAGCTTCCATCATCATAAAATTTAATATCGTCAAATTCTAGATAAGGAGAGTTATATTTATATGATCTTGGATTTACACCTGGAGCAAATACTCCTTTGGTGGATTCTTCCTTGCTATTATATTTAATAGGGACATGATACGCCGTCGAATAACTTTCCATGGCATCTGACAAGCTATTTCCCGTTCGATTATTAGTGCGACCCGCATAAAAAACTTCTCCATCTCTAACATCGGTAACAATTGCCGCATGAGAAATATCACCATCATTATCTTTAAAAAAAATCAAATCTCCAATTCTTACATTTCCATTTTCGGCTAAATATTTTGCTCCCATACTACCTTTAAATTCTTTAGGTCGAATTCCATGATAACCTTCAGCTGTTAAATAATACATTAAAGCATCAGCATATCCCCATCTTGTGGTGCTTTGCTTCCAATCACTTAATCCCCAAATTCCTCCTCCCGCTTCTACTACTTGAATTGAAAAATTTGTACAATCTCCTCCACTATTAGTTAAATCGGTGGCACCCGCTCTCGGAATTTCATGATATTTCAAAGCATACATTACGGCATGCACACGATTCATTGCCTCAATATCACCACGAGTTGCTGCATTTTCATAGGTACGAATAAGTTTAGGTAGAATTGGTCTCATATTATCTCGATTAGCATAAGGGTCTGAATTTTTCGAATGATATGGTCCATTAATATATCCAATTTGTTTTTGCCATATTGATACGGCAGCTTCTCTAACGTTGGCATCTTTATACATTAAGTCAACTCCATTTCTGTATATAAAAAGCGTGAATTACATCTGTAATTCACGCTTTTTATAATTTTTTTATTCTTCTAAAAAGTTCTCCAAAATATTTCTCAAACTCCTCTTTTTCAATTTTTACATACTTAAGTCGGGGTGAATCTTTTTGAAATATCCATCCCTGTCTCTGAGAAGTATTAATAATTCCATAAAAGAACCATGCAGGCTGTATGTCCCACCGTTTGATCTCATCTAAATCAATATATGCATCATTCAGTTGTAACTTCCCACGCACAAAGTACCAGTGGTCGCCTTTAGAATCAACAAAAGTTTGAGTAAAGTACGAGTACATTTCATTACTAAATCCTTCACTTGCCAAAAAATAAGTCACTGTATGTTTTCCAAAATCAACATCAACATTCTCTTTAAGTACAAATGGCTTACCTGTAAATCTCTTCTGATTTTTTAACCTCTCTAGCAATAGTGGAAAAGATTCACTATATACTCTCGGAGTTTCCCCACCTTGTTTGGTCATCCTAAGAGGCCAATAGTTTTTACGATTTATATCAATAACATAAATATTTTCTCCAACACTTTCTTCTTGTTCATTTCTATATTGAATTTCCACCCAATATAATTCTTCCTCTTTCTTCCAAATCACCGCTCGTTGAACTGTTTTGGAATTATACCAAAGATGTTTATCTATCTTAACCCATTCCTCAGCTTCTCCTATTTTTATCATCAAAAGAAAAAATGAAAGTAATACAATAACTTTTTTCACCTGATCACCCCATCACAAATTTCCATTCTAAATATAGCTTATCATAAGTATTATATACTCCACCAATTTCTGGTATAATTTCAATTACATTCGGCTTATCAGCCATATTCAATGCACCTCATTTCTAAATTTTAAGGAAGTGTTTTTATGCAGAAAAAGCTCACTCTCTTTTTGGTGGCATTATTCTTAACTCCATTCCTACTTTTCTATACTTATCTATACATTGATCAAAAAAGTCGTGACGACGCTTCTGCAACACGGATTGAGCGACGATTAAAAGAACATCCATCTATTATTGTTAGTAACAATGGGCAAAATATTATCAATATTTTACAAGAAAAAACGAAATTTACTATTAGTCAGGTAGTCTATGCTGATATTGATGAAATACATCATAATTCAAAAATTGATAACACGTATACAGATAAATCTTCAAGTAACTTTAAATTCTATTTTTCTATGCAAACCCTATTATCTGATCCAAATAAAGTACTGCGGCTTGAAATGGGGATCGCAATGCCTCAAAATACTTCTAATAATGCAGTAGAGGATTATTTTTTTTCTATCTTACCTTTTTTCTTTAATGTAGAGGATCAGAATATAGTGCAACAATGGATCAAACAACAACTGACTCACTTTCCTAATACCTGGGGCGAAACATTCATTGATATTAATGGGATTGAAATAAGACTACACACTAATGAAAATTATCTGAAAAAAGGAGACCTCTTACACAAAAGGCTAGTCATTGGATAGGCAACAGTAAATCAGACAATTTTTTTAAGGTGTTGTGCACGATATTCGTTGGGTGTCAAATATCCCAACGTTCCATGAATTCGAACATTGTTAAACC